>JAYWAI010000041.1:0-2755 GCA_043782545.1 Acidimicrobiia bacterium | reverse complement strand
CGATTGGCGCGCCGGTGGCGTACTTCGAAAATCAGATACACATGAAGATGCTCAGCAACGCCAGGGCACAATTGGCGGGCGTCGAAGCGGCCATGGGGCCACTCACTCTGGCCCGTTCGGGCGAGGAGCATGCTGGGCCGCACAACGCATGGTTTTGGGATCCCACCCAACAAGGCGGCGGGGTGCTCAGCGATATGGGATGCCATTGCATTGCGGTTGGTTGGCACATGCTCACGCCTGCTGGCCGTGCGCCGCGCTACTTGGTGCCGCAATCAGTTTCAGCTGACGTGGCGCTGCTCAAATGGGGCCAGCCCCGCTGGGCCCAAGACCTCCGCGATCGATTTGGCGTCGACTACGCCCTCACGCCAGCAGAAGATTTTGCCACGGGCACCGTGACCTACCTCGACCCCGAAACCGGGCGTCGATCCAAGGCCCAATTCACGGTGTCGTGGATGTATGACAAACAGGGCTTACGACTGCTCGTCGACGGCATCGGGCCGGGGTACGCGCTCGAAGCCAATAGCTTGCGGTCGCCGCTGGAGATCTTCATCGGGGACGCTGCCGCCGATGGAGCGGCCAACACCGAACTGGCTTTGGAAAAGGCCACGGCATCCCGGGGACTGTTGGCCATTCAGCCCAACGAGCCTGACCTGTATGGGTACGTGGATGAAAACATTGACGCAGTGCAAGCCTTCCGGGAGGGCCGCAACGGCCTGCTCGATTTCGATTACGGCGTGGAGATCGTGCGCCTCACCATGGCCGCGTACATGTCGGCCGAGCAAGGCCGAGTAATCGACCTCACCGATGCCGATACCGTGGCCGCCTTGGAAACCTATGTGCCGGCGATCCAACGCGGGCTGGGCGGGCCACAGCTTCTGGGGACCTGACCAGTACTCATCAGCTCGTCGGCTCATCACTTCGTCGGCTCATCACTTCGTCGGCTCGTCACTTCGTCGGCTCGTCAGACGCACCAATGCGCCGGTTTGGGCACTTTCGTACGACGCCAACACCAATCGAACGGCTTCGCGCCCGTCGCGGCCGGTGCACACGACGGCGCGCCTACCAGCGATGGCCGCAAGAAAGTTTTTCACATGACGGGTGTGAGCGGTGGCGCCGACGAGTGACAGCACCGCACAGTCGGTATCGCTCCAATTGTGCGACGGCGTTGGCCGGGTTCGGTGCCGCAAAATATTGACGCCAATATTGCTATCGACTTCGATCGAGCCATGCGTGCCGTAGACCCAGAACGCTTCTTGAAACCCGGTTGCCGTCCACGCAACCTCGACTTGCCCGAGCGCGCCCGAAATAAATTCGAGCGACGACATCGCCGTGTCGTCGACTTCGACATCAAATTTCAACGTGGCCGTTCGGGCGAAGACGTTGGCCACGTCGCCACACAGATAGCGGGCCAAATCAAACAGATGGCAACCGTTGTCGAGCAGCGTGCCGCCGCCACTGAGCGCTTTGGAGCCAAACACACCACGCACCTGCGACGCTCCACCCCAGTCGTGCGCTTGTCGGAACCGGGCAAATGTCACCGTTCCGATATCGCCACGATCGATCATTTCCTTGGCTCGTTGGGCGGCCACCCAGCTGCGCATGTGGTGCCCGACTTGAAATACGACGCCAGCGGAGTTGCACGCGTCAATCATGTGTTGGGCTTCTACGAGCGACATCGACACCGGCTTCTCGCACAACACATGTTTCCCAGCCGCCGCGGCAGCCATGGTGATTGGACCGTGTGTCGAGTTAGGCGTGCAGATCGACACGGCCTCGATTGCGGGATTAGCGAGCATTTCTCGATAGTCGGTATACCCATTGCCGACTTCCCACTCGCGTTGACGAGTGGCCAATGTGTCGGCGTTGACATCGCAGATCGCCGCCACGGTTGCGTTACTCGCGCTGTAGCCAATTCGGTGCGTCAAGGCAATACCGCCAGTGCCAATAATGCCGACCCTGACCTTCGCCGGTTTTTGGCTGGATTCGTCGCTCACGCGCCCACGCTTTCATTGCCTTGCGCCGCAGCGGCCGCCGCCCGATCCGACGCACCAGGCACCCATTCGAGCGCCGGCGAATTCGGCGCATTGTCGGTCGAAATGTTGATCGTGCGCGCCGCCCACCGGCAGGAGTTCTCAATCACTTTGAGCACATGCTCGTTGCGATACGTCGGGTATTCCTCGTGCCCAGGCCGGAAGTACACCACCTTGCCATGACCACGTCGCCATGTGGCACAACTCCGAAACACCTCTCCGCCTTGGAACCAACTCACCATCAGCAGCTCGTCCGGAGTCGGCACGTCGAAACGTTCGCCATACATTTCCTCAGCCGCCAACTCGAAATACGGTGGCAATCCCTGAGTGATCGGATGCGACGGCTCAAGCACCCAGAGGCGCTCCTTCTCGTTGGCTTCGCGCCACAAGAGTGAGCAATTCGTGCCCATCAACTTGCGGAAAATCTTCGAGTAGTGCCCCGAGTGCAGCACTATCAGGCCCATGCCGTTAAGCACCTGCTGATGCACCTTGGCCACGACCTTGTTGTCGACCAAATGATGCCCCATGTGGCCCCACCAAATCATCACGTCCGTCGACTCAATCACCTCGTCGGTGAGTCCATGTTCGGGCTGTTCGAGCGTCGCCGTCCGAATGTTGAATTCGGGGTGCGGAGCAAGCCCCTCGGCGATCGCGCCGTGAATGCCGGTCGGGTACACAAGCCCAATTTCGGGCTCCCGCAACTCATGTAAATACTCATTCCAAAC
>JAYWAI010000040.1:0-7278 GCA_043782545.1 Acidimicrobiia bacterium | reverse complement strand
CGCGACTACCGGGCCGTGGACCGATCCGATGTTGACGTTCGACATTCATGAGTCCAATGTGCCCGACACCATTGGCATCGTTGGTTGGAGCGAGCTGGGGGCACGAGTGCTCAACGAACTCGATCATGTGATTCCACCAAATTCGAGGGTTGTATAGCTCGTCGATGAGGAAAACGATGACGACTTGCCGAAACCCTTCTTGCCATATCAGCGCTTCGACCTGCGCCACGTCTCGGGAGATACGACGGACCCCGACGTGCTGCACCGCTTGATTGCCGATGACGAACTGGATCGTGTCATCGTGCTGGCGGGCCGCAACCGACAAGAGTCGTCTCGTGGGAGCAAGGAAGAGTTCATCGTGGGCGACCGGTTGGTGAGCTTGCTGATGTCACAAGTGGCAGAAAATGACGACCTGACCGATGTGCTCGCCACGTTGTTATCACCTGACGGCCCAGAGATAGCATCGATCTCTGCTCGGTCGATAGTGCCAGCCGGGCACACCACTCGCATTGGATCGATTGCCGAACACGTCGCTGGTCACGGTTGCTATCTGTTGGGCCACAAAGCCAAGGGTCGGGTTGAGCTCAATTTGCCCCTAGCGATGATGATCACCCCGGTGGAGCACGACGAGTTCATTGTCGTGAGGTAGAACGTGTGACATGAATGCTGACTACGTTGCCAAGTTTCCTGGAGTACGGAATGGCTGGGCTCGTTTCGATGGTCCGGCCGGAACTCAAATGGTCGACGTGGCGATCGATGCCATGGTCGACTGGTGCGCGGGTGGCAACAACGCAAACAGTCATGGCGAATTCCCCCAAGCGCATGCCTGTGACGCTCTGCTGGAGAGCGCCCGAAACACGGTCGGGCAATTCCTGAATGCGGATCCCATCGGCGTGATGTTTGGTGCCAATATGACAACGCTCACGATGGCGTTCAGCCGCGCTGTGAGCCATTCGCTGCCGGCGGGAAAGCGGTTCGTGGGCACGTTTCTGGATCACGACGCCAACGTGAATCCCTGGCGACTGGCCGCGCAGGATTCTGGCGGCGAACACGTGCAAGCGTCGTTTGACGGATGGACGGGCCGCCTGGACCCTCAACGCGTCATCGACCTCATCACTGAAAATACTGCCTGGGTCTCGGTGACTGGAGCCAGCAACTTGGTGGGTTCACAAACCGACCTTGCCCCGATCATTGACGCCGCCCATCAGCGCGGCGCCCGCGTGTTTGTGGACGCGGTAGCGCTGGCACCACACAAGCGCATCGACATCGAATCCCTCGGGTGCGACGCACTCGCCACCAGTCCGTACAAATGGTACGGCCCCCATGCCGGCGTGTTGTGGGTCAAGCCAGAGCTCCGCGATTCGTTGGTGCGATATCGCGTGCGCCCGGCCGAGGCATCAGGCCCTAGTTCGATGGAGACCGGCACGGCGGCCTACGAGGCCATCGCGGCCACTCAAGCGGCGGCGAATTTCTTGATGGGTTACGGCATGGACCAACTTGCAATCGATGAATCGGCTGTATTTGCGCCGCTGCTTGAAGGACTGTTGGCCAACGATCGCGTGCGCGTCGTTGGCCCGCCGACGACCGCCGAGCGAGTGCCGACGGTGGCTTTTGTCATCGACGGCATCCACGCCGATGAGGTCGCCCGGCATCTAGCCGGCGATAAAATCGCCGTGTGGTCCGGGAGTAGCTACGCCATTGGGATCACCGAGAAATTGGGACTTGACGCCGTCGGGGGAGTGGTACGAGCGGGCATCGTGAGTTACATCACGCACGACGATGTTGAACGCCTTGTGGCATCGGTCAACGCATTGACCAAAGCTGGCTGAATTCTTATCAATCTCCTGGCTTAAGAACCGACCGCGACCGTCCGATAGGTGACGTAGGGGTCGCCGTGCGAGCGGCTCCGTTGGAGGATTGACGTGCTACAAGGAACAATTGAAAGTTTCCCGCTCCCTGATGTGATGCGGTTTTTGTCGGCGACAGGCAAGGTGGGTCGCCTGACCGTGACCGGTGCCGATGGGCCGATTGATGTTCTCGTGGATGGTGCCTCGGTGATGGTCGCCGGCGCACAGATGGATGACGCTGCTGAATCAGTGTTCGAACTGCTCCGCGTTACGTCCGGTCCGTTCCTTTTTGACGACGAGCACGGCATGCCCGATGGCCTCACCGCGTACCCTGTTGACCCGGTCTTAGACCGTGCTGGTCAGCTGCGAATCGAATGGGATCACGTCTCCACACTGATTCCGTCTGCCCATCACCCGTTGGCATTATGCGACGACCTCCCCGAGGATTCTGTGACCGTAAATCGCGACGAGTGGCGACTTATGCGCCGACTCGCCGCTGGTGGCACGGTGACTGACTTCAGCCATGAGATGGGCGTATCCGTGGTATCAGCGACTCGTCGAATGGCCACACTGGTGGAGCGCGGTTTGGCGGTTGTACACGACGAGGTCGTGGTGCCAGCTGTCGAGCTTCCGGTCGACGTGGCGTCTAGCGACGAACTGTTGGCCGACCTCGATACCGCACCAATCGTGTCGCCCTCGGATATGACACTGCCTGCAGCACCGATGGAGGCTCCCGACATGGTGCAAGCGAGTCTGGCCGCCTTCTTCGCGCAACAAGAAGGTGGCGCCTCGGCGTCCACCATTCCAGAATCATCCTTCGCCGAAATTGAACCAACTCCCCTTGTCATGACGTGGGGTACACCGGCTCCTGACCTCGTCGACCAAGCGGTCACAACCCAAACGGTAGCGACCTCTGATAATGCGATGGATATCACCCCCGACGCAGGCGTCGATGCGACGGATATCACCCCCGACGCAGGCGTCGATGCCATGGAGATGACCCCCGGCTCCGACGTCGAGGAGCCCGAACATCGCGCCTTGCTGTACCGGTTCCTGTCGTCTGTGCGCTCATAGCCCGGTCTGAAAATCAACGCCCCGCCCGGCTCGTTCGTTATATCCACCCGCCACCAAGAAACCTCCTCACATGTCGCAATTTGATGTGCCCCAACCCGACCATCGCGACGACCGACAACTCGGCCAAATGCTGCGGGACCATGGCCTGATCACAGAAACACAACTCGTCGCGGCTCTCTCTGAGCAAGCCCAAAGTGAGAAGTATCTCGGCCGAATTTTGATCGACATCGGAGCGATCGACGAGGCTTCACTGGTGCGCTCGTTGGCGGAACAGCTTGGCTTGGCGTACGTCGATCTGGATGACGAAACCATCGATGCCAGCGCAGTAATGCGGGTACCAGAAGCGGTGGCGCGTCGGCACTCGGCCCTGCCCATTGCGTGGGATGGACCGGTGCTCGTGGTTGCGGTGGCCGATCCCGCCAACGTCCTTGCCGTGGACGATTTACGGTCCGCAGCGCGGGCTCCCGTACGCCTGGTGGTCGCCACACCGTCGGCCCTTGAAGCTGCGATCAACCGCAACCATCGCCTCGATTCAGACGTGCATGATATGACCGCCCAAGCGGTCGATGATTCTGATGACGAAGGCGAGATCGACGGCCTCACCGAAGTCACCGATGACGCGCCAATCGTGAAGTTGGCCAACCTGTTGATCCGCCAAGCAGTGCAGGATCGTGCCTCAGATATTCACATCGAGCCCACCGAACGTGACGTCAGGGTGCGCTATCGCGTCGACGGTGTTTTGCACGAAGTAATGCGCTCGCCCAAGGCGGTGCAGGCCGGTTTAGTGAGCCGCGTAAAAATTATGGCCGACTTGAATATCGCCGAGAAGCGACTCCCTCAAGATGGACGCGTGTCGGCAGTCATCGGAGGTCGACAAGTGGATCTTCGTGTGGCCACGCTGCCAACGGTGTACGGCGAGAAGATCGTTATGCGTATTTTGGACAAAGGCACCGCCCTTTTGGATCTCAAGGATTTGGGTTTCTTACCCGAATCCCAGGCCCGCTACGAAGCGATCTCAAAGTTGCCGTGGGGCACGATTCTGGTGACCGGCCCTACTGGTTCTGGTAAATCCACCACGCTGTACGCGACGCTCAACCAAATCAGCAATCCCACCAAAAATATCATCACAATTGAAGATCCAGTCGAATACCGCCTCGCTGGAATCAATCAGGTGCAAGTGAACCCCAAAGCCGGTTTGACGTTCGCCGCTGCGTTGCGTTCGATTCTGCGAAGCGACCCCGACATCGTGTTGGTCGGCGAAATTCGCGACCGCGAAACCGCCACAATTGCCATGGAGGCCGCGCTTACTGGCCACTTGGTGTTGTCGACGTTGCACACCAACGACGCGGCATCCACACCCAGCCGATTGATCGAAATGGGCCTCGAGCCGTACTTGATTTCCTCGTCAATTTCGTGTGTTGTTGCCCAGCGTTTGATGCGCCGATTGTGTGAGCGGTGCAAGGAGGAATACGTGCCATCCACGGCCGATCTCAACGCTCTCGGTTACGCCGGCTCGAATCCCGACACCTCTGGGGAGCCGCCGTCGCGTTTGTTTAAACCGGCCGGATGTCTGGCATGTAGCCGCACTGGCTATCACGGCCGATTCGCGGTGCACGAAGTAATGGTGGTGACCGACGATTTGCGCTCGATGATTGCCGACCGTGCCCATGGTGACGAGATCCGCAAACAGGCCGTTGCCGAGGGCATGATGACGCTGCGACAAACCGGCGTGCACAATGTGTGCATCGGTAGCACGTCAGTGGAAGAGATGCTGCGCGTTATTAGCTGACGTATTGAGTGGTATTTCTCGCACTGCGTGGGAATGTCGCTAAGGCCTGGGCCCCGGTCGTCCGATACACATGCCATGTCTGATTCCGCCGCGTCACACGACATCAGTGCCACCGATCCATCTTCTCATGGTCCGCGAGAAGTAGATGAACTGTTGTTGAAAACCATTGAAATGGGTGGTTCCGATCTCCATCTTTCTGTCGGGTCTGCTCCTGCCGTGAGAGTGCACGGTGAGCTGCGCCGATTGGTTGAATATGAAGAACTCACGCCTTTGAGCGTGTGTCAGCTCATCGAGCCAATGATGTCCGCCAAACAGCTGGATTCGTTTATGGACACCCGTGAACTGGATATGGCCTACGCCATCAAAGACGTCGGCCGATTCCGTGTCAACGTGATGATGCAACGTGGCTCTGTGGGTGCCGTGATGCGCGTCGTGCCTCACGAAGTCCGGTCGCTCGAAATGCTCGGCATGCCTGAAATCGTGGCCTCCTTTGCCGAACTGCCTCGCGGCCTGGTGTTGGTCACCGGGCCGACAGGCTCGGGTAAATCGACCACATTGGCGTCCTTGGTCGACATCATCAACCGTACCAAGCCCGTGCATATTGTGACGGTCGAAGACCCCATCGAATTTCTCCACCATCACAAAATGGCAGTAGTCAACCAGCGCGAAGTTGGTGCCGACACCGACTCGTTTTCAGCTGCTCTCAAACGTGTTTTGCGCCAAGACCCCGACGTGATTTTGGTCGGCGAAATGCGAGATCTCGAAACGATTTCAACAGCTATCACCGCGGCGGAAACCGGTCACTTGGTGTTCGCCACGCTGCATACTCAAGACGCCCCGCAGACCGTAGACCGGATCATCGACGTATTCCCGCCCGCCCAACAGCAGCAGGTGCGTATGCAGTTGGCCTCGAGCCTGCAGGCGATCGTTACCCAACAACTCGTGCCTACAGCCAACAAGCGCGGGCGCGCCGTGGCCTGCGAAGTGTTGGTGGCCACTTCCGCGGTTCGTAACTTGATTCGGGAAGGCAAGACCCATCAAATTGTGAACGCCATGCAATCAGGTGGCCAATACGGCATGATGACCATGGACGCCCACCTTGCCGAGTTGACCAATCGTGGCTTGATCACCCCCGCCACGGCGCTGGAACGTTCTAGCCATCCTGAGGACCTCCGTCGTTTGATTCGAGTGGCGGCATGACCACCACCTACGCCTACAAAGTTCGTGATAACCAAGGCAACCTGAAGACGGGCACCATCGAGGCCGACAGTGCTCCGCTGGTGGCCGAGCGCCTGAAGTCGATGGGCATGGTGCCGATCGACATACAGAAAAAGAGCGGCGCCGCTTTCGGCAAGGACGTACAACTGTTTGGTTTGGGCCCGAAAGTCAAGGTGTCAGACCTGGCCACATTTAGTCGCCAATTCGCCACCATGATTCACGCTGGTTTGCCGATCGTGCGATCGCTGGCCATTCTGGGCGATCAGACTGCCTGCAAGCCACTTGCGGCCGCGGTGAAAACGGTGCGGCTCGACATCGAACGAGGAGCGTCGCTCGCTCATGCGCTGACGCGGCACCCCAAAGTCTTTCCTCGCCTGTACGTGGCGATGGCGCGCGCCGGCGAAGCCGGCGGTGTACTCGACGGGGTGTTGATTCAGCTAGCTGACTCGCTGGAGAAGCAAGTCATCATGAAGCGCAAAATCAAGTCGGCCATGTCGTATCCAATCGGCGTACTATCGCTGGTGGCCGTGGTGATGATCGCCATGTTGTTGTTTGTGGTGCCGACTTTTCAAGGTCTGTTCGCTTCTCTCGGCGGCAAGTTACCGTTCCTCACCCAAATTCTGGTGGACGCTTCGGCCTTTACACAGTCGTATTTCCTGGGGATTTTCGTAGTACTGATCTTGATGGTCATGGCCTTCTTGAAATGGTCGAAAACGCCAGCTGGCCGTAAAACGATCGACACGGCGAAACTCAAGGTGCCGCTTATTGGGCCGTTGCAACAAAAGGCTGCCATTGCGCGATTTACCAGAACGCTCGGCGTGCTGTTGAAGTCAGGCGTATCGATTTTGGGTGCGCTGGAGATCACGTCGGAGACAGTGGGCAACGTGGTGATCACCGAAGCGTTGAACGACGTCGGGCAGTCAGTCAAAGTCGGAGAATCAATGGCGACTGCATTGGGACGACACGAAATTTTCCCGCCGTTGGTCACTCAAATGCTCGCCGTTGGCGAAGAAACCGGTGCTGTCGACGAGATGTTGACCAAGGTCGCCGAATTCTACGAGGAGCAAGTGGAGTCGACGGTGGAGAGCTTGACGTCGATTTTGGAGCCAGTGCTCATGGTGGTGCTTGGCGGCAGCGTCGGAACCATGGTTATAGCGCTGTATATGCCCATGTTCGAGATCATCAAGCTGGTCAAGTAGATGATTTTTTCGACACAAAGCAAGGATTCGCTCAAGCAATCTCGTCGCCGAGTCGATCACTGACTTGTCGAAAACATACGCACTTTTAGCGAACAAATCACTCAAAGTACGAATCGGTCCGACTCGGGGACACAACCAAATCCGACCCACC
>JAYWAI010000039.1:0-2765 GCA_043782545.1 Acidimicrobiia bacterium | reverse complement strand
TTGCCTCCGCCCTCACCGATAATTGTGTGAATTCCGTCGGGAAGCGCGTCTACGAATGTCAAAGCGTCGGCGGTGTCAAGACACTCTCGGAGCCGATCCACGTCGAGTTCCGGTTCTGTCCAACGAACGTTGTCGGCGACCGAGGCGTGCAACATCGGGTTGGTTTGCATGACGAGGCCAATGCGCGATTGCCACTCGTCGCGATCAAGTTCTTGAAGTGCTCGACCGTCGATGCGGAGCGCTCCACCCGTAGGTTCCAACAGCGAAGTGATGACATCCAGCATGGTGGTTTTCCCACTGCCTGACGCGCCCACGATGGCGAGAAAATGACCGCGTTCGAGTGTCCAGCTCACCGAGTCGAGCGCTAGCGAGTCTGCGTGTGGGTATCGAAACGAGATGTTGCTCGCGGCGAGGGTGGACGCAAAAGCGGGCGATGCTCCAACGCTGGGCAGGCGGCGTCCCGCCAGAGCGGCGGCCGATCGTTGTTGCCACGCTTCGTACCACGGCAGGTGCACCCGGGCGTTGTTCGTCCATTCTTGGGCGGTGGTTACTCGGGGAACAGCGCGTGAGAAGATGGCCAGGAACGCAACGGTCCGCGGCGTGACCACGCCCTGGGAGGCAATCGCCAATCCGAGAATCGCCGCGATCGATATCACGGCACTTGACTCGAACCACATGCGCATCAGCGGCCCGTAACGCTGACTTTGAAACCATGTCTCGGCATACGCGCGGTAGGCATGTGAGGTCTGCTCAACCGTCGCGGCAACGTTACCGGTGGATTGAAAAAACTTAAGATTCGAGAAAACGTCATGAACCGCGACACCGATGTCTTGCGAGTGTGCGACCAGCGTGGTTGCGTGGGCCTGAGCTCGACGTGACCCGAACGAATAGCCGGCCACAACGACAGCGCCAAACAGAACCGTTACCAAGCTCAAAATAGGTTCGGCACTAAATGACAATGCGCCGAGCGCGGCAGCGGCCGCCATGGCGGCGAGGGCGCGAAGAAAAAAATGTGCGCCGATGGCGATTTGGTTCGCCGCGACCAACGTGGCGACGTTGATGTCCCCGAGTCGCATCGACACGAAATCGGTGTAGTTCATGGCCAAGTAACTTTCGGTCACCTCACGACGCAGCCGCTGTTCGGTTTGACCGAGGAATCGCAAGGCCTTGCGTTCGCCGAAATATTTCGTGACTGCCGCTCCGAGCCCGAGCACGAGTACGGCCACGAGAGCCACATGGCGAAGTGGAGATCCTTCGAGGTGCATTCCCGCGAAATTGACGCGTGGCGTTGTCGACAGCAACGGGATCAACGCAGCCAGTGCCGAGCCCTCCAAAATCGTGGCCGCGAGGACGAGAGCAACCATCGCGATCGACAGCCGTCGTTCGGCGCGTGCCAAGTCGAGGTACATGCGAATCATGCCGACACGTCGCGTGGGTTCAGTCATTCAGACACCTCTATCGATGTGGTCGAGACGATGCGGGTGAGCGTTCGTCGGCGGCGCACACGGGATGTCACCACGGACATCGTGGTGAACCGACCGCCGCTGGCGATGAACCAACCGAGCGCACTCAAGGATCGCCAATCGTGGCGAAGGAACTCGCCGATCTGGCGAAAGCCCTTCCCGATCATTCGTCGTCGGAAAAATTGCGCCGCGATAGCCAATTGCATTTGGAGAAATCGGTCCACCAATTCGGCCGAGTTCGACGGAGACGTTGCGTACCTCCGGCGAGATTCCTGAATATGGCGTGCATCAACAACCTCGGGCGGGTGGCTCCATATCTCGTTGCGAATCGCTCGTGCCGACATGATTTGGTCGGCGGCGTTTTTGGACGACACAGAAGCTGGATTCGTGCGCCAGGCGTAGAGCATTTCGGGGAGGGCGGCGAGGTCACCAATCGTGCTGAGCCGTCGCCACAGGTCGTAGTCCTCGGCGTGCGGGTAGGAAGTGTTGTACCCGCCGAGCGTCCTGAGTGCCGCGCTTCTTAGAGCGACGGTGCCGTGCCCGAGGGGGTTTCGTACATACATCTCACGGCGCAGGTCGGCGTTCGATGACAACGCCACTTCGGTTCGCTGCGTGAAATTTGAGCCATCGATAACCTCGTACGATGAACCCACGGCGACGACATTTGGGTGAGCGTCGAGAAACTCAACTTGCTGCCGAACGCGGTCTGGATGCGCCAGATCGTCCACGTCAACACGAACAACGATTTCACCGCGTGCCAAGCTGATGCCATGGTTCAACGCTGCGGTGATGCCGATGCCTGGTCCCGCAAAAACGCGCAGGCGGCAGTCGTGAATTTGGGCCAGGAACGCGGCGGTGCGGTCCAGGGAGTTGTCGTCGATCACGATGAGTTCGAGGTCCCGCCAGGTTTGGCGAAGAATGCCGGCAATCGCACCGGCCACGTATTTTTCGCCGTCCCTGATGGGCAGGATCACGCTGATTCGCGGCGCAGGTGCGTCGGGCACGTCAGCTTCGCCATCAGGCGCATCAGGGGCAGCAGTCATAGCGGTAGCGGCAGTATATGAAACTTGCCATCTATCACCCTTGGATCTACCTGCGCAGCGGTGTCGAGCGAATGTTCGCCGAGATGGTGCCGCGCTCGGAGCACGATTGGGTCTTGTACACACACCGGTTTACCCCCGAAACAACGTACCCAGAGCTTGCTCATCTGGACGTTCGGCAACTCACGCCCGGCGTGTCTGTACAACGAAGTGCGGCACCAATTGGCAAAGCGGCTCTCACAATCGCTGCCACCAAGTTGCC
>JAYWAI010000038.1:0-7305 GCA_043782545.1 Acidimicrobiia bacterium | reverse complement strand
CTTTGCTGGCCAACGGCAGCGCGAAATGTTGGGGCTCGGGCTTGTATGGCCGCCTCGGCGCGGGCAACGACAATTCATCGGCTACGCCGGTCACTGTGGTTGGCGGCGCACGCGATCTCATCTCACTCAGCGCGGGCAATGAACATACATGCGCCGTTCGATCGTCGGGCCAAGCGGTCTGTTGGGGTGCTGGCGGCAACGGGCAACTGGGCAACAGCGGCACCGGCAATGCGAATACGCCAGTAACTGTGAGCAGTCCCAATGACGGGTTTCAGATCAGCGCTGGCGCCTTACACACGTGTCTGGTTCACAATGGCGGTGGTCTGACGTGCTGGGGCGCAAATTACGCTGGCCAGCTTGGCGATGGCACCAAGAATCAGACACTCGTGCCTGTCGGCGTGGCAGGAAGCACACAGTTTTGGACGCACGTCGCCGCCGGGTATGACCAAACCTGTGGACAGGTCAAGACCGGTTTCACGTTTTGTTGGGGAAGCAACAGCGTCGGTCAAATCGGTGCTGACATTCCTACGGTTCCCGAATCGCTCGTTCCATATTCAACCGGCGTCATCCCAACGGGCTTCGGGCACAGCTCTGGTCCTGGTTTCTCCTGCGCGGTACAAGCAACTGGTCGTCCTGGGTGTTGGGGCTCCAATTCGAGCGGCCAATTTGGCCTGCCAACACCAGCCGTCTCGCGAAATTTCGTGTACATCCCCGGGTTGCAAAGCATCACCATCATGAGTGCTGGATCAAGCCACGTATGCGCTGTCGCGGCAAACGGATCGGTGTACTGCTGGGGTTCAAATCTCCTTGGCGAGCTTGGCAACGGCACCACGTCGACCGTCGGCACGCCCGGCATCGTCAGTGGCATTTCCGATGCTGCGGTTGGCCAACGAACGTCTCCAGTAATCGTGGACCCACATCGCATTTTGGACACGCGCCCGACCCAGCTCATTGGCTATCAGGGCGCCAAACCCACCGCTGGTCAAGTCGTCACACTCAACGCAATCATGAGCACGAACGCCGCATCGCCCGTCCAAAACGGTGCCGCGGCCGTGATGCTCAATGTCACCGCAACTCAAGCCAATGGCGGGTTTGTCACCGTTTGGCCGTGCGACACCCTGAGACCCAACGCGTCGAATCTCAATCTCAGCCCAGGGGAAACGGCGGCCAACGCGGTCATTGCAAAACTCAGTAGCGCGGGCACGATCTGTTTGTACACCGAACTTGGAACGCACCTCATCGCCGATGTCACTGGTTGGTATATGCCGAGCGATCGGTTTGCTCCCGTGGTGCCCGAGCGCATTCTTGACACCCGCCCCAACGCGCAGATTGGCTACGACGGTGCCCGTCCCGCTGCCAGTGCCATCGTGACATTGCAAGTCGCTGGTGTAGGAACAACCAACATCCCGTTGACCAACAACGGTGTGGCGCTGAACGTGACTGCCGCACAAGCTGACGGCGGTTTTGTCACCGTGTGGCCGTGCGACCAACCTCGCCCCGATTCATCGAATCTCAATATACCCCCCGGGGGTACCCGACCAAACCTGGTCATCACCAAATTGAGCCAAATCGGCACGGTGTGCATCTTCACCGAACAGGCCTCGCACCTCATTGCCGACGTGATGGCATGGTTCCCAGGTGGCCCCGAATTCACATCAACGACACCATTCCGAGTGCTCGACACACGGCCGAAAAAGGTGCCGACACTACGACCCGCCGCGGGCCAAACCACCACCATCCAACTCGTCAATACACTCGTGCCCGGCGACGCCACCGCAGTGGTTCTCAACGTCACCGGAACTCAGGCCGACGGAGGGTTCGTCACCGTGTGGCCGTGCGGTCAGTCGTTGCCTAACGCATCGAGCCTGAACCTCGCTCCAGGTGACACGCATGGCAATTTGGTGATCACCACTATGGGGCCAAGCAACACCGTGTGCCTGTATACCGAACAGGCCACACACCTGATTGTCGACGTGCTCGGCTGGTACAATCGTTACAACGGAGTGCGCCTGTGACGAGTTTGTCCGCCATGGCGAAACCGTAGACTCGCCGCCTAATGACTGCGCTTCGCATTGTTCTCGCCGATGACAACCTGCTCGTGCGCGCCGGGCTCGAGTCGCTATTTCACGACCTTCCTGAAGTTGACGTCACCGCGGCATGCGGGTCGTTGCCGGAGCTCCTTGAGGCTGTTGAAACCCACCGGCCCGATGCGGTCGTGACCGACATCCGCATGCCGCCAACGCTCACCGACGAAGGCGTGCGCGCCGCCATGACACTGCGCTCAACGCACCCAGAATGCGGGGTGGTGGTGCTGTCGCAATTCGTCGACGCCTCGCTGGCGTTGCAACTCGTGAGCGACGGCAGCCATCGACGGGGCTATCTCCTCAAAGATCGAGTGGGCAACGTCGATGAGCTCCTGCGGGCGTTGCGGACAGTGGCAGAGGGCGGGTCGTACATTGACCCGACTGTCGTCGACGCGCTCATGGCCGCACGTTCCCGCCGTGACGCCAGCGCGCTCAACCGGCTCACTGATCGCGAGCGCGAAGTGCTCGCCGCCATCGCTGGCGGAGCGTCCAACAGGGCCATTGCCGAGCGCCTCTACGTGTCAGATCGTGCCATCGAAAAACACATCAACGCTATCTTTTCGAAACTTGATTTGGGCGCCTCACCCGAGCTCAACCGACGCGTCTCGGCCGTGCTGATGTTTCTCCAAAACGGACACTGACCCACTCGACATCTCGACGGGGCGCGGCTGGCCGTGGCGATGAAACGTGACTCCAAGTTGCTAGACATAGCGAGTGCGTTTTGCCACGGAACAGCTTCGAGCGTTCAACGAGGCAGACCGTCGACGGCTGTACCGTTACATCAGTGCCAACCTGACGACCAACACGTCATCAGTGTTAGCGCTCGTGGTGATCTACTTCACCAAAGTGCGTACGGCGTGGATCTTGATCGATGCCGCCATCGTCTTGGGCGTCGAATTGGCGCTGCTCATTTCTCGCCGATACGTCACGCAAAATCGGATTACGGGCGCGCTGTACACGCTCGCCTTGGCCAACTGGGTTGCCGCCATCGCCACGACTGCTATCACTCCGTTTGTGTTGCCAATGATCACGGTCGTGGTGTTGCTTCCCGTCGTGCTGATGGTCTCGTATCTCGATAAGCGTTCGTTGCGCGTCTCGATGGTGCTCGCAGCTGCGGTGTCGCTGATAGCAGCCATCGTTGCCCGTTTGGATTTCGTCCACGTCATTGAGCCACTTGCGCCACAGTGGCTCAAAAACGTGATCTTGTTGATCGCCGTGCCAATGGTTGTTGGCCTGCTCGCCTTGTGCGCATGGCAAAACCATATGGGGGTGGTATTGCAAACCGAGGAGCTCAAACGGTCGCGCGCTCGCGTCGTGGCCGAAGCCGATCGCACCAGGAGTCAGATCGAAATGGACCTGCACGACGGCACGCAACAGCGCCTCATTTCCATTTCTGTACAACTGGGTTTGCTACGTCGCATCATCGAAAGAGACCCGGCGCGTGCCGCCGAGTTGTCGCAAAAGTTGGCCGCCGAGCTTGACGACACGATGACCGAATTGCGTGATCTGGCCCATGGCATTTACCCCCCGTTGCTGAGTCAACGCGGGCTGGCTGACGCTCTCAACGCCGCGGCACTGCGCTCGCCAGTGTCGACCAGTGTGTTCACAAACAACATTGGGCGCTACCCAGTGGCCGTCGAGACGGCGATCTACTTTTGTTGCCTTGAGGCGGCCACCAACGCCATTAAACACGCAGGGCCTTTCGCCGAAGTCGCCATCAATCTCAACGCCGCCAAGCACTTGGAGTTTTCGGTCACTGACACTGGTGTGGGGTTTGACGCCACCGCGTTGTCAGAACTGTTGGTGCCTTCGGACTTTTCGGGCGGAAACGGATTCACCAACATGCGCGACCGGGTCGTGGCTGCCGGAGGAACCCTCACTATTGACTCCCGAATTGGCGTCGGCACCACGATCACCGGCTCCATCCCCCTTGCTCCGAACGAGGACACATAGACAGATATGCAGACCTATACCCAACTTTGCGTTATTTGCCAAAACTCTGAATTCAAGCGCACAGTCGTTTCCACGCGTTGCCAACAGGGACAAAGCAATGAACTCAATTAGCGCGACAGACGCGTTTGAATACGAACTTGGAATGGCACGACAGCGGCTCGGGGCGGCTCACCGAATCACGGTGCTGACCGGCGCGGGTATCTCCACCGACTCCGGCATTCCCGACTTTCGCGGCCCCAATGGTGTGTGGACAAAAAATCCAGAAGCCGAGAAACTTTCGACTCTTCAAAACTATCTTAATGATCCTGACGTCAGGCGTCGAAGCTGGCAGGCTCGCATCACCAACCCGGCATGGGTCGCTGGCCCGAATGCTGGCCATAGATCCATCGCAGCACTCAACGACACTGGCCGACTCCACGCGCTCATCACCCAAAATATCGATGGTTTGCATCAGGCTGCTGGAGTGCCTGGCGACAAACTGATCGAAGTTCATGGCACTATGAGACTCACCCGTTGTTGGCGGTGTGACGACGTGCGGGACATGCGCGAATCACTCGAGCGCGTCGAGGCTGGCGACCCCGACCCAGCCTGCGAACTGTGCGGCGGAATTCTTAAGAGCGACACCATCTCTTTTGGCCAGAGCCTCGTTCCCGAAGTGATCGACGCCGCCTTTGCCGCGGCCAGTTCTTGCGACGCGTTCGTGGCGATTGGCAGCACACTCCAGGTCTACCCCGTAGCGCGATGCGTGCCAATCGCCAAGGCAGCGGGCGCCTACGTCGTCATCGTTAACGGTGACGAAACCGCCTTCGACCAAGAAGCCGACGCCCTGCTCACCGGCGACATCTCGACCATCCTCGCAATGCTGTTCGAGCCAGCCGAATTGGCGTGGCTAGGCGATTGAAATGATGCCGTAGGTGCTGCAGAGGCCGGCGAGGTTGATGGCAATAAAGGCAACGATGATCACAATGGCGACGGACCGTTTCCAGCCCCGATGGCCGCTGGCGTTGCCCGAAGACACTGGCATATACCACGCCGGAAGCATCGAGTTGCCGCCAAAAAAATCAAACAGCGGCACCGCGTCGGTGGGCAAAATCATGTCGGGGTCTGCCGCCAAAGCGAAGCGTTCGAGCTCTTCGTCGGTGATTGGTTCGTCGTCAAGTATGTCCACAAACAACTCCTCGCATCAAGCGACGCAGCAGCGATCGCTCTGCCCAACCTATACGACACCGACGAGCGTTGTGGATGCAGGCGCGTGCTTCCACACACAGGTCTAGAGTTCGACCATGAACGACATCGAGCTACTCACGAGCGTACTCAACAAAACACAAACGATTCTGGGCTTCGTAGAATCATCGCAACTCGACGGCCCAACACCATGCCCCGAATTCAACGTGAGTCAACTCATGAATCACATCGTTGGATGGGTCCAAGTTTTTGCCGCAGGCTGCAACAAGATCGCATTTACCGGCGACGCCGAGGCCTACCAGTGCGGCTTGAATCCAGCACAAGAATTTGAGGCCGCGGCGGACGCGATCGTAACGGGCTGGAGCGCCCACGGCTTGGACCGATTAGTGCCGATCATGAGCGGAAGCGAGATGCCCGGCGTGATGGTTTTCAACATGACACTCATGGAATACATGGCCCACGGTTGGGATCTCGCCATCGCCACCGGACAGTCGGTTCCGTTTACCGATGACGAAGCGATCGACGTGCTCGCACGGGCATTGGTCACGCTCCCACCCGAATATCAAGGTGCTGGCATGCCGTTTGGTGCCACCGTCCCGACCCCCGCCGACGCCAGCTCAATCAGCGAATTCGTGGCCTTCCTCGGGCGCCAACCCGAGTGGTCCGCTCGCTAGGAGCGCGCCGATGCCAGCGAACAAAACCCAACCGACCATGGCAGCGGTGACCGACTACCTCAACGGCGTCGAGCATCCCAAGCGCAAAGCTGACGCCATCGCACTCGATGCCATCATGCGGGCCGCCACTGGTGCCGAACCCACGATGTGGGGGCCGAGCATCGTTGGATACGGCACACATCACTACGTCTACGAAACCGGTCGCGAAGGCGACACGTGCGCGGTGGGGTTCGCGGCCCGGAAACCGTCACTCGTGCTTTATGGGCTCTTTCATCACGAAAAAAGCGCCGACAACATCGAGGCAGCGGCACAGCTAGGGCCACACACCCACGGCAAGGGATGCGTCTACATCAAGTCGCTCGCCGACATAGATGCAGCCCTTCTCGGCGCAATGATCAAGCGTGCTTACGCGGCGCGAAACAACGTCTCGGGAATCAGCACTGGCTCAATGACGCCGCCGTCGAATGAAGATTACTCGGGTTCGTTGATCGCTAAAATCGGGAACGTTTCGATCAGGCGATCGAATGGATCAGTCATATGAACATCTCGAGCATAAAGTCCGCCGCTCACACCGCAGGGTAACTGGCGCTGTCAATATCGCCGTGAGTCCCCACAAAGGGGCCAACAAGTTCCAAAGAAGTCACCGCCAACCGGCTTACGACCAACATCGCGAAGATGCATCCCGGTGCAGTGGCTCTGGACGCCACGCCGCTCGATGGAACGACCGGAACCACAGATCGGCGTCGGCTCGGAATTAGCTGGAACCAAGCGGGAATCGATGCAGGGTTGCCAAATTCTGTGTTTGTCAAGAGCACCCCGCTGTCGGCGAAAAATCGCACGATGGTCGGGGCGCTGGACATAACGATCAATGAAGCCATTTCTACAACGTCGTCGGCGACTCGCGGGGCGACAATGCGCCCAAAATATGGTTTGCCTATGCCGGGTCTGGCGCCCGTCACCCCTCGTACTCGAAGATCTCGTGGCGCGAGGGTGCCAGCCCTATTCGCTGTCCGACGCGTGCGGCAACGAACATGCCCGTGGCGTCATCGACGCACTCGCTGCGTTGCATTCCCAATTTTGGGAAGATTCACGGCTGGGCGCCGAATTCTCGTGGGCACGCAAGTGGAGCAATCGCCCCGGTTACGGCGTGCTGAAAACCTTTTACCGCCGGGGGCGCAAAGGCGCCCTCAAACTCGATCTCCCCGAAATCACCCCGAGCGTGCGGAGGCTGGCAGCAGCGCTCGATAGTCATTCGGCCGATTACTACCGGGAGTTTGAGCGCGGTCCGTTGACGTTGCTGCACGGTGATTCCCACCTCGGTAACACGTACTCGCTTCCCACTGGCGAGGCCGGGCTATTGGATTGGCAGGTCGTGTGGCAAGGCCCCGGTTTACGCGAAGTGAGCTACT
>JAYWAI010000037.1:0-7309 GCA_043782545.1 Acidimicrobiia bacterium | reverse complement strand
TGATCTGCATGCAACTCGGCACGCCCACCTCGCGGGCACGCTCAAGCGTCGCCAGGTCACCCTCCTCGAGGCACAAGAAAATTTCGAGTTTCGATGGCGGATAGTTGAGTTGCTGCATCGAAGCAAAGAGTTGCTCGATGACTTCAGGCTCGCGGTAAGCCGGCACCATCACTGTGTAACGCGGCGCATCGAATTCGTTGAGGGCCAGCGCATCTTCATCTGACACCACGAGCATCCCGCGTTGGTTGGTCACCCGCAGGAACAACACCACTCGCTCGCTTACAATCGCCAAATACAGCAAGCTCAACAGAGTCGCACACACCTGAAATGCCGGTACCCCAATCACCACAAACGACGCCACCACCATCGCCGGCACTACGAGCCCGGCCAATCGCTGGCCCGAGGACAGGCCACCCGACGCGCTGAGGCGCGGGGCGCGAGTGCGTAAATAATTCGTACTCGCGTTGAGCCGGTCGGCTTCGGAAATCACTCACCAAGGTTGACGGGTCCGATTTACAGAGTCAACGAAAATCAGGATTGTTTGACGGCAATCAACGTGTTGTTTACCTCGATGACACCTAGGCCGATCGAGCGTGCCAGAGGCTGACTAGCGAAAGTCGGCTGCGAATACTGCCCGGGCCGCAGTGACAAGCGCATCGGCTGTCGGCCCAACGGGATCAATGTGCACAGAACATCGGTGACCCCTGATAAAGGAGTACACCCCTTCAGGTTTCCCCCTATCGGATCTCAATACAGCTGCGTCACCAATACCAGCAAGGTCCTTATACACAAATGTGGCCGTGCCTTTCGACGGCGTCAGCATTCGTGCTTTCCAAGCAGCCAGCGAAGTGTCGGGTTCGCAGGCAATGCGGGCCGACGTGGCTATTGCCTCGGTGCCATCGAATACGCACGCCGAATAGCGGTTGGTCAACACGGTTGAGCACGCCGCCGTGTCAGTCGGAGACCAGCTGCCGTGCAACGCCGAGGTGAGTATGGTTGAAAGCCGACTCGATTGCGGCGCTCCACTCGAACTACAGCCTGCGCCGACCCCCGAGACAGCGAGAACGATCATCACGCATTTCATTCGATTCGCCATATGAATCCTTTGGTGGAGAAAACGCGTCAGTGCCCCGGGGCGAAAACCCCGGGGCACACACGCATTGATGTGGCTAAATATCAGTGAGCAATCTTGCAGGCAGAACCAGCGGCGCGAAGGGCACCCGGGGTCTGTTGAAAGCCGTTGGCATTGATAACGGCCACGATTTGGGTACGAAAACCGTTGCCCGTGTAGGCGTCCGGCTTGTCAAACAACGTATTGCTGTTCTTGCAAAGGAACCGCGTGTACTCGCGAATCGCTCCGCTCTTGCCAGACGTGCCACCGTCGATTGAGCCGTTTGCAGTAACGCCAGCGGTGAAGTCGGCGTCAGCTTTTTTGGTGACGTGGTACAAGGTGCGGCCGATCGGGTACGTGTTCGCCAGAATATTGCCGCCACCAGGAGTGGCGCCGTTGACGGCGACGTACGTCATCGAGTCGACAGGGGCAGCTACGCCGCCAACATATATGTTGGCCCGCTTGTAGCTGTACGTTGACAGTTCTCCGTACGATCCCCACCAGATTGACTGGATCGGGTCGACACCTTCACTTGCCTCGGTGATTTGCTTGAGATCATTCTCAAACGGAGTCACCGTATTCGGTCCGCCGGGCCCTGAAGCCTTGCGGACACAAGCGCCAGCGTTTGGATCAAACGTAGCGTCGGCCGCCGCGGTGCGGATGTAGTCACGAAACACGCCGTACGTACCCGAGCTGGTGTTCATGGACCACGGCGTGATGGGGCCAGCAGCACCACCCACAGTTGCCCAGTCGGTGATCACGCACGTCCAAATGTCGTGGATTTGTTGCGGGGTCAAGCTGATACCCGGCCGTCCTCCTGGTGACACGATGGCGATGCCATCTTGCGCATACCCGAAACCCGACACGACGGCCAGTTCGGCCGCGCTGGGGATACGGGATGACCGTGCATAGTCAATCGCTGGATTGGTTTGCGTTGCGCCACCCAAAAGGGTCAGCGAACCAATACCAGCTCCCGAACCTGTCGGATACACCTCGGTGAGAACGTCATGGTCGTAGTTCTGCTTTTTGGGCACGGTGAGTTCTTGCGCGGCGAGACACTTGCCCTTATTGGCGCTGGTGTTGGCAACATCGTTAGCGCATCCTGGTGATGCGTTATAAATATTGTCGAGGCCTTGCATCAACTTATAGGTGGTGTCTGAACCACCGCCGACCACGAGGTCGGGGTTGGCGTCAGCGCCGTAGGTTGCGGTGCCGTCGTAGTCGGCATGAGCCGACGTCGCGGTAACAGACAGCAACATCAAACCGGCTACGCCGGCAGTTGCGAGATGGCGGATTTTCATTTTCGTTTCCTTATGCGATCGAGGTTGATTTACGGCGACGCAACACCATGAAACCGGCGGCAGCAGCAGCTGCACCAGCAACAGGGAGTGCGACGGTGAGGGGAGATTCAGGGGTACCAGTGGTAGGAGCGAGCGACTTGAACGTGATCGGCACAAACGCATTTTTGGTCGGGGCCGTCGACGATTCGCCACCGGAAACTCCGCGTATGTAGCAAGTGCTGTAATGCGGTGATGCTCCGTACGCTGTCGGGTCGTCGGTCGGGGCGCACGCCCAGAAACCTGGGTCGTTGAGCGCTCCAAAAGCATTTGGTTGCATTCCCACGAAGACGATGAAATCGCCCTCGTATTTGCCCGACACGGCGTTGACCGAAGCGGTGACTTCGGAACCAAGGTCGCAATCGGTCAAATACGCAAATGTTGGGTCAGCGTCGTTTTTTCGGCACTGTGTGAGTTGGTTAGTGCCAGACGCATCAAAGCCGGACGTGAACTGTGCTTTGACGTGTTCTTGGTCCACAAGATTTGACGTTTTTGCAACTGTGAGGACTCCCGTGCCAGCGGCTGACGCTGACCCGGCGGCTCCCAAAGCTCCAAGCCCGGCTACCAGTCCGAGGACTGCAAGCTTTCGCTTCATAATAATTCCTTTCGGTCGATTGACCTGAGTTTTTTGTTGGGGCCGTTTGCCTCCGAGTCCAGTATCCACAACGGTTTCTGGCCAATCAAGGGGTTTGACCACCTGTTCGTTTGAGGTTGTCTCGGTGTTTACCTACGCGCCATGTAAACCCCGAAAGTTCACAAAAAGCGTGCTAAGTCGTGAGTGGCAATACGCCGTCAAGCAGCGTCCACAGCACGACTAGGGCCGCTACCAATGGCCCGGCGGCGAGCACGATGGCCACGCCAAAACGGAAGCGGCGCGCCGCCCACAGCCCGAGCGCGACGAGCGCGACGAGAGCCACAACCATGATCGCCGGGCTCCGCCACCACGTTGGCTCATTGCTCGTCTCGAACCCGCCATTCTGGCTTTTTGGCAGCGGCGCGGCGTTCGGCGTGTCAACCAATTTGGCGGTCACTACCAGGCGCTCCGAACCGGTCAATCCTCCGCTCGACGTAACGAGCGTCAACTGCCCAGCCTCTGTACTGGCAAGATCGGTGGCGTCGGATTCTTGGATCGACTTTTTTACGGCCATCACGCGGTACTCCGCCACTTTGCCGCCGCGATACTCGGCGAATATTTGGGCATCTTTTCGCAACTCGCTGAGTTTCGCGAACGGCCCGCC
Source organism: Acidimicrobiia bacterium (assembly GCA_043782545.1). Lineage (GTDB taxonomy): Bacteria > Actinomycetota > Acidimicrobiia > Acidimicrobiales > JBBRKR01 > JBBRKR01. Next base: position 3,623 of record JAYWAI010000037.1, on the reverse strand, counting down.
GAATCGATCGGCATGACCTTGCACGACAACATTTCCTGCGGAACCAAAACCACCGGACTTCACTCGCCGCCCTGGGCCGGACTGCAATTGCTCGGGAGCGTCACCTTCGATCACCATCACGTTGAGATCGATTTGGGTCGCCTGCAAAATAGCCACTGCGTCACCAACGGACGTCGCGGGTCGGGCTATAGCAAAGTCGGCCGCAAGATGGCTTTGACGCGAGTCGTACATCACCGACGCGACCACGTTTTCGAGTAACCAGAACACACCAAAGGCGATTGCCAATGCGACAAACATGTAGCGGCGAACTCGAAGGGCCGTGGCGAGCCGATCGGGAGCTTTTTTGGTTCCGGACGCATGACGACCTCGGTAGGCGCCCTTGGCGGGACGTTCTCCCAAATCCACCACGATTGGCGCATCGGCACTGGGTCGCGCCGTCTCCTCAGCAGGGTTCATGGTTCGCATCACACCGCCTCGTCGCTTTTGGCGCGCCGAGATACCCAGAGCAGTCCTGAGCCAATCGCCATGGTGGCAAATCGGTCATGGCCCCCCTGGCCATTGCTGGGGGCCGAAAGCGGCATCGCTCCTGCGGGTATAGGTGCGGCGTTGTTAGGCGTCACTGCGGCAGGTTGCGGGGCGATTGTGGTTGTAGTTATTGCAGGCTCGATCGCGGTGGTAGTTGAAGATTCAACAACTGCGCCGAGCACTGTTGGGTTCGCTTGAGCAGCCACAAAACGGGTAGTTGCCACTGTCGGAGCGGCCGTCGCTGCGAGGGTCGACGTTGTCGTCGGCGAGGTCGAAGATGCGGTCGTGCTCGACGTCGCCAGCGTTGTCGTGGTAGGCGTGGTAGTCGTCGTGGTCGTGGTCGTCGTCGGAGTTGGCGGAGCAACGCAGGTGGGCACACTGCCCAGGGCAGTCACACCTGCGGTCACGGGATGGAACGGTGCCGTTGTGGCCACCTGCACAACCCGGTCCGCCCCGACGCACGCCGCGGCCACAAACCGGTCAACGCCCGACAATGCCGTGGTCACCATGGCGCGGGGAAGTTGACCTTCGCCCAGCGCCGCTGCTCCCGCTTGACCGTCAGTGGCGACGAATCTGGCCATGCCTGCCAACGCGTTCACCTTGTCAATGGTCAGGCCGTTCGTGCGCACATAGAGGTAGTCCGTCCACACCAAGGGGTAGGCGCCGACGACCTTGTTGGTTGCGGCATAGAGCGGTGCCTCGCCGCCAGCGGCCGCAGCCTTGTTGATGGAATCCGGTGTCGGCAAGGTCCAGTCACCATTCGCGTTTTGCACTTGCATGAACTCGAGCGCAGCCTTCGGAAAAATTTCTCGGGCCGTCAGCAATGCCGACGGCGGCAAAATTGAAAACACACCAGGGTCCAGACCAATAAATCCGCCACCGGATGCCGGGTTGTCGCCATAGGCAATTGCCGCGATTGTGGCCACTTGGCCGCGACGTGTGGGGTACGACAATGCCGTTTCGGTGGCGGGCACAAACGCCCGCTTGGGAGCGAGGAGCGCGGCGCGGGCAACTACATCAGGAGCGGTGACGTTTGCCCAGGCGCTGAGGTAGTAGCTCGAGGCGTCGTTGTCGCTGCGGGCCACAAATGCCGGGCCGCCAGGCGTCGTCGCCCATGCCAAGGTGGGCGTGCCCAGCGCAGTCAAAATATCGGCGTGACCCCACCCACCAAGCCCGCCGAGTTCAGATATCGGCAACCCGAGTGACATTGCCGCCAAGTTGCGCGACGGAACTTTGAGTGGCCCGGTATAGGCGGGATATTGCAGGCAATCCGGAGGGGCGTCGGGAGCATAAGGATCGGGACACGTCTGCAAAACGCTGTACATATTGGCCTTACGAATCAGAAACCCACCGGCGGTGACGTGAATTGGAATCTTCACGAACTGCTTATTGGCGCCAGGGGCTGCTGATATTTCGGCGGCCGTGAAGTCGGTGCCCGAGATGATGAAATCGACAGTCGGATCGGCCAGGAATGATGCCCTGGCCTCTTCGGTTCCGCTGGCAATGAAGTTGACTGGCGCGCCGACATCAAACATTGCGTTACGCCAATCAGTCATTTGCCTGGCCACGGAAAACGTCCCAGAGCCGTTCAACGACAAGGATTCCGCGGCAACGACTTGGTTGAGCGCCTGCGCGGAATAACCGTTGCCAACGAACGACAGCCCGATCAGCACGAGCCCAACCAATGAGGTGGCGCGACGAGTCACTTCGCGTCGACGCCGTTGGACGCGATGGCGTTGGCGCGTCATTGTGACGTCCCTTGTTTCAATCGAGTCTGCTTACGTTGCTTGGCGACGGCCCGACCGAGTCCGAAAATGACGCCGCCCTGGACAAGCCACAACACGCTCTCGGAGTTATCAGGCGACGCGTCGGGGGCGCGTCGCGCCGTCCGGGCCACGATGAGCGAAACACCCTGCGCTACCGAGCCGCGCTGGCTGGCCGACCCCACGCTTGGATTTCCCGCCGCATCCGTGACGACTGCTGGTTGGCCAGGAAGCGTGTCGCTCACTGCTGGTTGACCCGGCAAGGTGTCAGCGGCGCTCGAAACGCCTAACGACGTCGTAGCCTGACTCGCGCCCGCTCTCGTCGACCCGGTTCCTGGTGTGGTGCCTCCACCGCCGTTGGCATTCGTCGGGGTTGGAGTTCCTTGACGAGTCGTCGTCGCGACGCCACCACTGTTTCCGGCCCCGCCGCTTGGCGTTCCAGCGCGGGTGGTCGTGGTCGTTGCTCCACTACCGCCTCCGCCAGTGCTTGCTGGCTGCGTGGTGGTTGCCACCGTCGGGGTTGTGCCACTCAAAAGCGCCGCAATATTGCTGCAATTCGTGCCCTGTGGAGCGCCTGGAATTTGACCGATTGCCGACACTGCGCCACTCACCAATTGAGCGGAGAGCCGTGCGTAACCCAGACGCTCGGCAGAATCTTGGCCAGCGGTCACGGCGTAACAAAGAAACTTGCCCAGAACATCGCCTTTATCCGCCGGAGCACCCGTTGTTTGGGTGATCACATAGCTATAGGTACTGGGAAAATATGCAGCACCATCTGAGCCTGCATAGTTGAGTGAGTACGTACCATCAGCCACCTTCACGGCAAATGCCAGGGCCTTGGACACGGCCCCCGCCGTGGGCAACACAAATGCACCCGCTGCGTTCTGCACGGCCGCCACAGGCTTTTTCTTGTTTATGGCAAAGCCCGTCTCGACATACGTGATGCCATCAGGGGTCAAAGCCACCGCGTCAGAAACACCATCCGACGCCTGTTGCCCCGACACTCGACCCCAGTTGAGCGGCCAGTTTGAGGTAGGCAAACCTTGTCCAAAAGGTGTTGCCGCCAACGACGGTTCCGAAGCGACTCGATCGGCCAAGAATTTGCTCCACGTATAGGCAGCCCGGCTCTTGCAATACTCACTCAGCACATAGCTCGTGCCCGAACCATCCGCCCGCACGAACGGCAACACGTCGCGGTTGGGTAGATCCAAGCCTGGGTTTAACCCAGCAATCTCTGGGTCGTACAACCTGGTCGATAACTCGGGAAACCCCGTCAACACGCTCAAGCTGTCGGCCAATGCTGCATGCCGCGTTTTTGCCGAAGTTGGGCTCAAG
>JAYWAI010000036.1:0-7355 GCA_043782545.1 Acidimicrobiia bacterium | reverse complement strand
GGCAGGGCTTCGGCCCGGCGATCACATGGCCGTCATGTTGCCCAACAGCCCTCGGTACTACGAGGTCTACTGGGCCGCGCAGCGCTCTGGCCTGTACTGCACACCCATCAACTGGCATCTCAAACCAGACGAAGCGGGCTACATCATCCAAGACTGCGGCGCCAAGGTGCTCGTCACCTCGGCGGTCCTGGCGTCCGTGGCAACCCAACTCGACGGCTACATGGGCGCGGTCGCCGTGCGTCTCGTTATTGACGGCAACCTCGACGATTTCACGCCCTACGAGACTGCGGTCGCTGCCTTCCCGGCTGAGCCGCTGGCCAACGAGGTGGAGGGCACATACATGTTTTACTCGTCGGGCACTACGGGGCGACCCAAAGGCATCAAACCACCGCTCGTGGAAGCCACATTCGGCGACAACCCCGGCACGCTGTTGGGCTTGATCCAGCACATGTATGGCTTTACCAACGACACCACGTACCTCTGCCCCGCCCCGCTCTACCACACCGCACCACTGGGTTGGACAACGGCGGTTCAGCGCATGGGCGGCACGGTGGTATTGATGGAAAAATTTGAGGCGCTCGACGCATTGCGTTGCATCGAACACTTCAAGATTTCCCACGCCCAATTTGTGCCCACCCACTTCGTACGCATGCTCAAACTCACCCAGGCAGAACGCGACACCTACGACCTGAGCAGTTTGCGCGTCGCCGTGCACGCTGCAGCACCCTGTCCGCGAGAAGTCAAACAGCAAATGCTGGCGTGGTGGGGCGAAATTGTGTACGAGTACTACGCCGGCAGCGAGGGCAACGGGTTCTGCGCCGTTTCGCCGAGCGAATGGCTCGCGCATCCCGGCACGGTGGGTCGTCCGATTTTGGGCACGTTACACATTTTGGACGAGGACGGTGCCGAGTTACCGCTCGGCGAGCCGGGCCAAATTTGGTTTGAAAGCGCGGTCGTATTTGTGTATCACAACGACGATGAGAAGACCCGCACCGCCTTTAACGATAAGGGTTGGAGCAGCCTGGGCGATGTCGGCTACCTGGACGCCGAGGGGTTCCTCTATCTCACCGATCGCATCAGCCACATGATCATTTCCGGCGGCGTTAACATCTACCCGCAAGAAGTCGAAAACGAACTCACCATGCATCCTGCGGTGGCCGATGTTGCCGTGATTGGCGTGCCGAATACCGATCTCGGCGAGGAGGTCAAAGCAGTCGTGATTGCCGCGCCGGGGCATACCGCTGGCCCGGAATTGGCTGCCGAGTTGATGACGTTTTGCCGCAGCCGATTGGCGCATTTCAAATGCCCGGCATCGGTTGATTTCGTGGACGAATTGCCTCGGTTACCGACTGGCAAGTTGCTCAAGCGCCAATTGCGCGACCGGTACGCAACGCCGACGTGAACAAGTTTGTGGTCGTCTACGCCGACGGCCCGGCCAGTCCGCTTACTGATCCGCTGACACTGGCCGATGTGGCCGACGTCGATGGTCCTGTTTCGGTTCAACTCGGATTTACGGTGCACGCGCCGTCGTGGCTCGCCGATAACTCGATTGACTGCCGCACATTTATGGCCGGCTACGGGTTGGCATCGGCAGTACGCAACGGGCGCGTGTTGGTTGAGCCGCTTCGCCTCTCACAGATCCCTTCGTTTTTGACGGCCAGGCCGCCAGAAGTGGCGGTCGTGACCGGAGTCGCCCGGGGTTGTGGGTGGGCGTTTACAACATCGGTAGGTTGGGGCGACATGGCCGCTGTTAAGGCGCGCAACGTGATCGTCGAAGTCGACCCCGATGGTGTCGATTTCGGTGGGCCAGACATCGTGGGCAACATCGTGGGCACGGTCGAGCGGCCCCGCCTCAGCGTCGACTCGGTAGTGTCACGTAGCGCCGACGAGACCGATCTCCGCATCGGCGCGTTAGTCGCCTCACTGGTGCCGGTGGATGCCACGCTGCAATTCGGCCCCGGTGGCGTGGGTGAAGGCATAGCGCGAGCGCTCACGCGGCCCGTGCGAATTTGGTCGGGGCTTTTCACTGATGCCATGGCTGACCTGGCCCTACGAGGACTCGTCATCGACAAACCCGTTGCCGCGTACACGTGGGGCGGCGAACCAATCGACCGTTTGGGTCGAGCTGGCGGTATTGATTTGCGCCCGGTGTCAGTGACTCACGATGCCTATCGACTGGGAGCCATCAGCCGGTTCGTTGCTTGCAATACCGCGCTACAGGTCGGTCTTGACGGTGCCATCAATGTGGAGCAGGTTGGCGGTCGAGTGATCACCTCCGTCGGCGGTCATACCGATTTCTGCGAAGGGGCCGCCCAGTCGGTCGGCGGCATTTCGGTGATTGCTGTGCGTTCTATGACTGCCAAAGGCGCATCCACAATTGTCGTGACGCCCGAGGTCGTGTCGACGCCAGGGAATTTGGTCAGCGTGGTCGTGACAGAACATGGCATTGCTGATCTAAGGGGTATGACCGTCGACGAGCGGGCGCAGGCCATCGTCGCTGTCGCTGATCCGTCGGTTAGGGCGCAACTACGTACTGGATATTTCTCACTCAGGCACCCGGCGTAGCGCGACAATGAAGGCTGCTGTCTACTTCGGGGCGCGAAACATTCGCATTATGGACATGCCTGAACCCGTGCCAGGCCCCGATCAAGTCGTTGTCAGAGTGGCCCGAAATGGCATCTGTGGAAGCGATTTGCATACCTATGTGGGGGCAGCTTCGGGTGGGGCGTCGATGCACGTGCCGGGAGTGATCTTGGGGCACGAATTCGCTGGCGCTGTTGAGGCCGTAGGCGCCGAGGTGCACGATGTGGCAATCGGGGATGTCGTCGCGGTGGCCCCCATCGAGTGGTGTGGATCATGTTTTTCATGCACCAATTCATGGCCGCACTTGTGCCGAAAACTCGCCCTCTACGGGGGCTATCGAGAGCCACTTCACGGTGGCCTGGCGGCGCGTGTTGCCGTCTCGCGGCGTTCGGTGTTTCCCGTACCCGAGAGGATCAGTGCCATCGACGCATCACTCACCGAGCCACTTGCCGTGGCCCTACACGCTGCCCGCCAGGCACCGGAATTGGCCGGCACCACGGTGCTCGTTCTGGGCTCGGGGCCCATTGGGTTGGGCGTGCTACAAGCCTGTTTGGCGCTCGGCGCCGACACCGTGGTGACATCAGATTTGTCACCAGCCCGCAGGGGTGCGGCACTAGCTCTGGGCGCGGCAGCGGCCTTCAACCCAGCGGTTGACAACGTGGCGCGATCAACACGCGACTTTGCCAGACACGGAGTCGATGTGGTGTTCGACACCACTGCCGCGCACGCGGCATTTAATTCAGGCGTCGCCTCACTTCGACCTCGGGGCACCATGGTGAGTGTGGCCGGTTGGGGCGATCTGGCGCACGTCGAAATGGGCCGGGCGATGGCTTCAGAGATCAACATTCGCTATTCGATGACCTACGAGCCGGCCATTGATTTCCCAGCCACGTTGGCGATGCTGGCGTCAGGCGCGCTCGACGCTTCAGCCATGATCTCGGACCACGTGCCGCTGGAGCGTCTAGTCGAAGATGGCCTTGAAGAACTGCTCCATCATGCCGATCACCACCTCAAAATACTGATCGACCCCACATGACCTTCCGGCCCACTTCCGGCTGCGTGTAAAAATAACGGAATGGGTAAGAAGTTTGGGACGGTCGATGAGTACGTGGCGTCCTTCAATAGCGACGTTCAGGATGTGCTCAATCACATTCGCGACACCATTCGAGTCGCGGTGCCAGGCGTGACCGAGAAGATCAGTTACCAAATGCTGGCAATGCTGCGTGATGGCAAGCCCGTCGCCCATGTGGCAGCGTGGAAGAAGCACATCGGCATGTACCCCGTACCCCGCTACGACGGCACGCTCGGCGACGAGTGTGAGCATTTCCGTGCCACGAAAGACACGCTCCACTTCCCATATGCCAAACCGATCCCCTACGACCTCATTGGTCGCCTCGCCCTGCGACGCGTCGCCGAGAACGGTGGCTAAAAGCTGAGCCATTCGACGCCCGTGCCAGAATGAACGCCATGGGTCATGACAACAATGGCGTAGCGGTGGGATCGACGTTGTGGGAGATGCTCGTGAACCGAGTGGCGTTAACACCCGACAACCTTGCCTTTGCCGACGATCACGATCGCTCATTCACGTGGTCGGAAATTCTGTCCTGGACCGAGCGCACCGCCGCTGGCTTCATGGCACTGGGCATCGACAACACGACGGTTGTGTCGTGGCAGTTGCCCACACGAGTTGAGACGGTCATAACATCGATGGCGTTAGCCCGGCTGGGCGTCACCCAAAATCCAATCATTCATCTGTATCGCGCTAACGAAGTCGGCTCGCTGTTACGCACCACGAAGGCGCGCTTCTTCGTCGTGCCAGGCGTATGGAATGGGTTCGATTATGCAGCGATGGCGGCCGGAATCCAGACCACAAACAACGGCTTTGCCATCCTGGACATTTCGGCTGAGCTGCCCACGGGCAACCCGGCCAACTTGCCGCTCGCGCCCACAGATGGCGAAGAAGTGCGATGGCTGTACTCGACCTCGGGCACTACGTCGGAGCCCAAGGCCGTGCGTCATTCAGACAGCGGCCTCATCGCAGCCGGCATTGGGTTGGCCAAAAAACTTCAACCCACCAGTTACGACGTCGGCTCGATTCCATTTCCGTACGCCCACATTGGCGGCCCCGACTACTTCGTCATGATGCTCCACACCGGCATGCCGGCAGTGCTGCTCGAACGGTTCATTCCCGCCGATGCGTTCGCTCTATTTCGCGCCCGCAATGTCACCCTCACTGGCGGCAGCACGGCGCATTATCTCGCCGCCATCAATGACCAAAATGCCAACCCGGAGCGGCGCACGATGCCGTCGCTCAAACACCTTGCCGGTGGCGGCGCGCCGATGCCCGCCGAGATCTACCGACAGTCCGTCGCGGTGCTCGGCGTACCCATCCGCCACGGCTATGGCATGACCGAGTGCCCTATGATTTGTAACGGTTCCGTCGACGACACTGACGAGCAACTGGCCAACACAGAAGGTGCGCCGATCGACGGTTGCGAAGTGCTCGTGGTCGACGACAATGAGGTGCCGTTGGCAGCGGGAATCGACGGGAACATTTTGGTGCGTGGCGCAATGGTGGCCAAGGGATACCTCGATACCGCCGCCACAGCCGAATCGTTCCGAGCCGATGGATTTTTTCGCACCGGCGACCGCGGCCACTTGCGCGCCGATGGGCACGTGAAACTCACCGGACGTAGCAAAGAACTCATCATCCGCAAGGGCGAAAACATCAGTCCCCAGCAAATTGAAGACGTGTTGATCACGCATCCGTCGGTCGGAGCGGTCGCGGTCATCGGACTTCCAGACCCCACCAGTGGCGAGCGCGTGTGCGTCGTGGTGGAGACCGCCGCGGGAACTCAACCGATCACCTTTGCCGAGATGACCGAGCACTGCCGGGCCGCTGGTTTGATGATTCAGAAAACGCCAGAGCAACTCGAAATTGTCGACGCTCTCCCCCGCAATCCCACGCTGAAAATCCTCAAGCGGGTGTTGGTCGAGCGGTTCAGCGAGTGAGCTCCACAACGGTTTGTCGCTTTGACGGACGGGTCGCCATCGTCACCGGCGCGGGCAGCGGGCTCGGACGTTCTCACGCGTTGCTGCTAGCGGCCCGAGGCGCTCACGTAGTCGTGAATGATCTCGACGAGACCGCGGCGCAAGCGACTGTCGACCTCATTGCCACCGAAAACGGTGCCGCGACTGCACATGCTGGCGACGTGAGCTCGGAACGTGAAGTAGGGGAACTGGTCGCTGAGACGATGACCGCGTTTGGCCGCCTTGACATTGTTGTCAATAACGCTGGACTGTTGCGGGCCAACGACTTCGGCGACATGACCGTCGACGATTTCGATCGCGTGATTGCCGTGAATTTGCGTTCGAGTTTTCTCGTCACGCATGCCGCGTGGCCCCACATGGTGGCGCAGCAATATGGCCGAATTATTTCAACTACGTCCAACTCTGGACTGTTGGGCACTGCCGGCTCAACGGCTTACGCCACGGCAAAGGCCGGTATCTGGGGGCTCACCAAAAGCCTGGCGCAAGAAGGAGCGCTAAACGGCATCAACGTCAATGCCATAGCGCCCATTGCCTACACGCCGATGTCGGCCACGAGTCGCATCGCTCCTCGATCGTGGCAATCCGGCCAAGGCAACGCATGGTCACAACGACTCGACGTGAATCGAGTTTCGCCAGTCGTGGCCTGGCTAGCTCACGAGGACTGCACGTCGACCGGTCACGTCCTGAGCGCCGCCGGCGGACGGGTAGCTGAATTTCGCATGGGCCTCACCGCAGGGTACGTCGACGAAGACCTCGACATCGAAACCGTCCAAGCAAACCAAGGAGCGTTCGACGCTCAATCGGCCGTCGATTTTTACTCCCGTGCCGCCGAAGAGGCTTTTGCGCTACACCAGCGTTTGATGGGCCTCCGCTAGCCACCCAAGCGCCGAGCCGGGCAAACTTGACACATGTGTCGAGTAAGGTCAGCAAGCATGCAATTCATGTTTCAGTACCCCGATTTTCACGGGCCAGACGGCGACCTACTGGATGCTGGTTCGATCACCGAGTTGGCCGTGGCGGCCGAGAATTCTGGCTGGTCAGGCATGTCATTCACGGAACACCCAGCCCCTGGGGCTAAGTGGTTGGCGAGCGGTGGCCACCAGACCCTTGACCCTTTTGTGGCCCTAGGCGCAGTTGCCGCCGTCACTACGAAATTGAAATTGCTCACCTATTTAACCGTGGTGCCATATCGCAATCCGCTGATGTTGGCCAAAGCCGCCGCTACCGTCGACAAGCTGTCGAACGGTCGGTTCATTTTGGGTACCGGTGCTGGCTATCTCAAAGGTGAATTTCGCTCGCTTGGTGTCGATATCGAAGAACGCAACGAGCTGTTCGACGAGGCGCTCGACGTGTTGCCGTTGCACTGGAGCGGCGAAACTTTCAGCTACGAAGGCAAGCACTTCAGTGCCCGCGACGTGATGGCTAGGCCCCGCCCGGTACAGCAACCAATCCCGATCTGGATCGGTGGCAACGCCAAAATCACTCTCAAACGCGTCGCCGAAAAGGCTCAAGGGTGGATGCCACTCGTTGGCCCAGCGGTCATGGCCAAGACAGCCCGTAGCCCACATCTGGAGTCGATCGAATCCATCGCTGAACGCCTCGACATGTTGCGCGAATTTGCCGGCGATCGCTTCGACCAACTTGATATAGCGGTGTCCTACTCCGAGCAAACACTGCACCAAACGGGCGACACCCAACGACACCTCGAGGCATTCGAGGCA
>JAYWAI010000035.1:0-7373 GCA_043782545.1 Acidimicrobiia bacterium | reverse complement strand
CATCGGCCTGCGGTGTCGGCACGCAGAGGTACACGAATTCGGCATCGGCAACCGCGTTCGCGGCGCCCACTACAAAACGGAGCGTTCCTTCTTTGAGACAACTCGCCACGATCTCGTCGATTCCTTTTTCGAGAATCGGAATTTGCCCGCGGTTGAGTCGTTCGACCTTATCGACGTCGACGTCAGCGCAGATCACTTCGTGGCCGATGTGCGCAAAACACGCGCCAGTAGTCAGACCCACATAACCGGTCCCGATGACCGCTACTTTGCTTCCCATATTTTCGTGGCACCTCCGGCAGTCGAACATCGGCAAGATACCGTGACTCTCAGCATGCTGTTCGTCGGTCGCAGAATTTTTCTTCGACCCCAAATTGCCGCGACTAATTCCGCGATCCGAGAGTGCGCCCAGAAGAATCGACTTTCTAGCCGAGATCGGCTCGACAAAACGGTTTGCGGCAGATAGGGTCCGCCAATGCGGAAAATTTGGCGGATTTTAACGGGAACGACGGTGTTGTCAGCGGCAATTTTGGTGTCCGGCACTCAACAGCCTGCGGCGGCCGGAGTCGGCTTTCGGACCTATCACTCCGGAGCTACCGGGGCCCTAGCGATCAAAGCGACACCATCCAGCAACGGATTTTATTTGCTGACGTCGACTGGAACAGTGGCGGCGTACGGGGACGCTCCGCAACTCGGGGCGGCCACGCTGCCGCACAAAACCGTAACGATGGCCCCGACACTTTCTGGTAAGGGTTATTGGGTCTTTGACGATAACGGTTGCGTGCAAACGTTCGGTGATGCTCAAAGTTTCACTGGCGCGAATATTTGTCAAACGAAACTCAACGGACCCGTTCTCGACGCGGCGGTTACTCCGTCTGGAAATGGTTACTGGCTCGTGGCTTCCGATGGCGGGATGTTCGCCTTTGGTGACGCTCCGTTTAGGGGTTCGATGGGTGGGTCGAAGTTAAACGCCAACGTGGTTGGTATGGCGGCCGCTCGAGATGGCAGTGGCTATTGGGAGACGGCCGGTGACGGCGGCATATTTGCTTTCGGCGAACCATTCCTCGGAAGTATGGGGGACAAGAGTCTCAACAAGCCGGTTGTCGGAATGGTGGCTAACGGCGCCGGGTACATGATGGTTGCGAGCGATGGCGGCATATTTAACTTCTCCAATCCTTTTTTTGGATCGCTTGGGGCCACTGCGATTCCGGCTCCAATTATTGCTACCGCGCCGAGCTACGACAACCTTGGGAACCCCGATGGGTATTGGATGCTCGACAGCGCAGGTTTGGTCTATGCGTTTGGAAATGCGTATCTACCTGCTGAACCGATCACCAAAACTGGAACGTTGGTCGTCGGCGTCGACATTCAACCCGGCACCTACAAGACAAACCCGGGAACAGCGGGGTGCTACTGGGAAGCGGTGAGTGGCTTTGGTGGAACGATTTCGGAAATTATTGTAAACGACTTCGGAAGTGGTCAGCGTGTGTTCAATGTGTATGCGGCCGACAAGGGGGTCAACGTGTCTAACTGCGGCCCGCTCATCGACGCTGGCGCTACCTACGCGTTTAACTCCACGGCTCAACACCCGGCAGCCGGCGTCTTCATCGTTGGCCGCGACATTGCGCCGGGTACGTGGCAATCTTCCGGAGGGGCGAGTTGTTATTGGGCTCGACTGAGGTCATTCGATAGTGACCTGGCGGCGATTATCGCCAATGACTACGGTGCGTCATCGACCGTTACAATTAGCTCTGGTGATGTCGGATTCGAAGTCAGCGGCTGTGGTCCCTGGTCGAAAATCGGTTAGTGCCCCTGGGCTCATTTGTTGACTTCGGCAGTCATAAGGCAGTCGCGGGAGGCTAAAACGTCGGGGTGACAAATGAGATGGTATCGGCGAACACAAAATCGGGTCCGGTTATGGGCCAACGGAGCAGTGGTATTGCCAAGTTTCTGGGGATACCCTTCGCGGCGCCGCCAGTGGGTGATTTGCGATTTGAGGCTCCGCAACCAGTGTCGCCGTGGGTCGAGCCCCGCCAGTGTGTTGAATTTTCTGGGGTCGCACCGCAAGATAGTTCGACGATGGAGATGCTGTTGGGTGGCGACAAGGATCCACAAAGTGAAGATTGTTTGTATCTCAACGTTTTCACTCCTGCGGCCGACGACGTTAAACGACCTGTGATGGTGTGGATTCACGGCGGAGCGTTCACCATTGGCTCGGCTCGCACGCCGTGGTATCACGGCGGCAATTTGGCAACTCGCGGTGATGTCGTTGTTGTCACCATCAACTATCGCCTTGGGGCACTCGGGTTTCTTCACCTTCCCAGCCAACCGACATCGGGCAACAACGGCATCCTTGACCAGATCGCCGCGTTGGAGTGGGTGCAAGCCAACATCACCAACTTTGGCGGCGACCCGGCCAACGTGACAATTTTCGGCGAATCGGCGGGCGCTATGAGCGTGGGAACGCTGATGGCAATCGGGCGTCCAGGCGAGCTATTTCACAAAGCGATTTTGCAAAGTGGCGCCGGGCACCACGTGCGTACTCCAGAGTTCGCCAATGCTGTGACGACCGGTGTGTGCGACGGAATTGGCATCGACGCCACCGACATCACCGCGCTGCGCAACGTTTCTGTGGCTGATCTACTCGCCGCTCAATCGGCGGTCGAAGGAAAAATGACGGGCGACGCTGGCTTGCCCTTTTCGCCTGTCGTGGACGGCATCGTGCTGGCACATCGGCCAATCGACGCCATCGCGGCTGGATCAGCCAAAGAAATTCCGGTGCTCACCGGCACGAACCTTGACGAGATGAAACTATTCGTGGTTGGCGCGCCCGCGGCATGGGGCGATCCTGATGCCACACTCACCAAACGGTTTGGTGCCGACATGGTGCGCCTCTACGTCGAGATGGATCCAGATCGAGCGCCGCTGGATCGTGGGGTGGCGATGGTGAGCGATTTCACGTTTGGCATTCCCGCGGTTCGTTTGCTCGATGCCCAAATCAATGCCGGCGCGCCGCCGTGCTACCGCTACCGATTTGATTACAAGTCGACCGCATTCGGCGGATTATTGGGCGCCTGCCATGCGCTCGAATTGCCCTTCGTATTCGACAACATGGATTCGCCGGGAGCCAGAGCGTTTGCGGGCGAGGCCGATGGACAAGATGAACTTGCGGGTTTGATGGCGCAAGCGTGGGTGACTTTTGCTCGCACCGGTAACCCGAATTGCGATGGCCTACCCGAATGGCATGCCTATACGCACGAGACCTTGGAAACGTTGACGTTTGACAATTCGCAGCGCGCCATCGTGATCGATTTTGATGCCGCCGAACGACGAGCCTGGGACGGCTTGCGCTGAGTCCTTCGCCGGTGCAGGAGTTCGTCGACATCGTTGACGAACTCGACAATGTTGTTGCTTGCGTAGCGCGCCGCGTCATGCGTGCCCACAAACTCCGGCATCGCATGGTGGGTGTGGTGGTGCGATCCTCCACCGGAGACGTTTTGGTTCACCAGCGTGCGGCCAATAAGGACGTGTGGCCATCGATGTGGGATGTGATGGTGGGCGGTGTCGTGGCTGCCGGCGAGACCTACGAGACAGCTGCTCGGCGCGAACTCAATGAAGAAATCGGCGTTGACGCGCCGTTGCGATTTCTTATGGCCGGGAGGTTTGACGACGAGAATGTGCACGAGAATGCCAGAGTCTTTACGGTCACATCTGACGGTCCATTCGCCTTCACCGATAACGAAGTCGTCGACGCGTATTTCGTTGCCGCTGAAGCCCTTGATGACTTCGTGGCCAACTTTCAGGTGGTTCCTGACTCTGTACATTTGCTGGAGCTGATGAGGCTCGGGCGGGCCTGACAGCTAGTGCTAGCCGAGCGCTTCTAGCCGCAGGAAGCGGCGGGGTCCGCGGCGCCAGCGGCCGCGGGGACGGTGACAGCGGTGTCGGTTGGCGTGGCAGAAGCACCGCCCGAGTTGCTCACTGTTGGTGCCGCAGTTGTGGCTGCCGATTTCACCGCGAGTTGATCTTTGCCAAGCACAATAACGATTGAGCTCCCATCGAGAGTCTTGTCGAGCGCCTGTTGAACGCTGCCGGCAAATCCTTCTGCCACCACTGCTGCCCCCGCTTCGCCACCGGCGGCAAATAGGATTTTCGTCGCCGCGTACTCGCTTGACGTGGCATTCCCGGTGCTCGTGATTTTGAACCCTTGAGCGGCCAATAAGTCGCCGTCCTTCTTGGCGAGTCCAGCGATACCAGAACCGTTCAGGACCTTCACGCTGATTTGTTGAGGGGTCAATTTCGGTACCGTTGCCGAGCTCGCCCCCGCTTGCTCCTGAGCGGTCGTACCCCGAAAAATCGAGAGTGTTTTTTCGGCTTCCGTGGCTCTCAATTGCAATACATCTTGTCCGTCGTCAACTTTGATTGGATCGACGGGCAAGCTGTATGTGTCAAGACTGCCCGGCCCCAGGCTTTTAAAGCGCCGAGCCAGCGCCACCAATTTGTCGTTGTCGAGCGTGCTGGACGTCCCGATGTTGCCAGTGGCGCTCGTCAAGAGTTGTAGCGCAGTAATTGGATCGCCAGTCCCAGCCGCGAGTGCTCGCTTCACGAGGCTGCGAATGAATGATTGTTGACGTTTGATGCGACCGAAGTCAGACGATAAATCCTCGTGCCATTGGCCGTCATCACCGAGTTCTTCGAGGTATCGACTCCGTACCAATGCAAGAGCTTGGCCGCCGCTGAGCGTTGTGCAACCCGCATCTGCGGCGAGCCCGGTGTGAGCGTCTCGGACAGATTTTGGAAAGTATACCGGTACCCCGTCAACTGCATTGACGAGATCTTCGAAACCCTTGAAATCGATTTCGATGTAGTGGTTGATATCGATATTGAGGGCACCCTTGATGGTCTTGACCAGCGTGTCTTTGGAAATGCCCCGAGCCCAGTTGATCCGGTGAGTGGCTCCCGTTCCCGCGATGGGCACGTACAAATCGCGCGGTATCGACATCAGCGATCCTCGACCCGTGGATTGGTCCAAACGCAACACCATGATGGTGTCGGTGTTCTTCGAGTCGTCTCGTTGGTTGGTGATCGGGTTGGACTTGCTGATGCCCGCCGCTGAATCCACCCCGACAATCAGGAAATTGGCGGCACCTTTGGCTTGGGGCGTCAAGCTGTCAACCGTAAACGTGGCCCGATTGTCGATTTTGTACCAAGCAAACCCAACGAATACCGCTCCGACCACACAGGCCAAGACGACGAGTGAACCCAGAGCGACGACAAAAAATTGCCCGGCGGTTCGTTTGGTTTTGAGTGGGCGGCTCGGGCCGCGAGGGTCTGACACGGCTCCCAAACCTAGTTGGCTCGTTTCGCCCACAACGGTCACCCCTCGTCGTTCTGGCTGTGCGGATGGCAAAGGCAGGTAAAGCGGAACGACTTCTTTGGGCAAGTCTTGGCTTGAGAGTGGGTGTTGGCGCGTCGATACTGGGCCGATGAACACGATTGTGCGATCGAAGTTTCGGCGCGCCGTCGCGCTGCTTGGTGGCGTCTGTTTGGTGGCGACCAGTGTCGTGATCTCAAACGTAAGCCGTGTCAACGCGCACGCTGACCCCGCCATTTTGGGTTCAGTCAAAGGCCCCGTAGCCGCGCCAATTATTGGTATGGCCGCCACGAAGTCGGGAAACGGTTACTGGCTTGCCGGCGCTGACGGCGGCATTTATGCCTTTGGTGACGCGACCTTTTTGGGATCAGCGGGAGCGTTGCGATTGCACGCCCCGGTAGTTGGTCTGGCGGTGACGCCGACGGGTCGTGGCTATTGGCTGGTGGCGTCCGATGGCGGCATCTTCTCATTTGGGGATGCCCCGTTTTTAGGGTCGATGGGTGGCCAGATACTGAACCGACCAGTCGTAGGCATGACCTCGACGGCGACGGGCCGTGGCTATTGGATGGTGGCGTCCGACGGTGGAATATTTAGCTTCGGCGACGCTGGGTTCTACGGGTCCATGGGAGCGCAAACGCTCAACCAACCTGTAGTCGGCATGGCTCGCAGCACGAGCGGGAGCGGATACTGGATGGTGGCCGCCGATGGTGGCATTTTCTCCTTTGGTGACGCAGCGTTCTTCGGCTCGACCGGCGCTATCAGACTCAACAAACCCATAACGGCCATGACGTCATCGACAACTGGAAAGGGCTACTGGTTCGTGGCCACCGACGGCGGCGTATTTGCGTTTGGCGATGCTCACTTCTTTGGCAGCTTGGGTAACTCATATCTCCCCGCACCAATCGCCGGCATGGCGGCCACGGCCGATGGCACGGGGTATTGGCTGGCTGGTGGGTCTGGCCAGGTCTACCCCATTCCTGGCCCCCCTGCGCCTCCAGCTGGCTCTGGCCCGACGATCGGAGGTTGCCCGGTGTTCCCGTCTGACAATCCGTGGAATACGCGAGCCGATACGTTGGCAGTGCACCCCATGTCGAGTGCGTGGGTCACGAACATGGGCGCCAGCGGTCATCTCCACCCTGACTTCGGTGGGCAAGGCGCGTACGGCATTCCGTTCATCACGACCAGCAATGGCCCCAAGGTGCCGGTGCAATTTGTGGCCTACGGCAATGAAAGCGATCCTGGCCCGTACTCGATGCCGCTGTCCGCTCCCGTCGAAGGTGGCAGCGATCGCCACGTGCTGTCGATCGACACGGCCGAATGCAAGCTGTACGAGTTGTACGCGGCGACTAAACAGCCCGGTTATTGGACCGCAGATTCTGGCGCGGTGTGGGACCTACGTTCCAACGCTATGCGGCCTCGGGGCTGGACGTCGGCTGACGCTGGCGGGTTGCCGATATTTGCCGGTCTTGTTCGCTACGACGAAGTGACAGCCGGCCACATCGATCACGCCGTTCGCTTCACCGTGAATCAGACGCAACGCTCGTTTATTTTGCCCGCCAGTCACCTTGGAGCGTCATCGAATCCCAACGCCGTGCCGATGGGAGCGCGCTTTCGGATGAAGGCGTCGTATGACATTTCGAAGCTGACTGGTGAAAGCAGAGTGATTGCTCAGGCGCTCAAGGATTACGGGATGATCAACGCCGATCAAGGGTCCAGTTGGTATATCACGGGCGACGGCGACCCGCGTTGGAACGACAATGATTTGAATCAACTCAAAGGAATTCCTGCCAGCGCTTTCGAGGCTGTCTACACCGGCCCGACGTACACGAGTTAGCACCTCGCCGGCCCTTCTCTGGGCATCGAACAGGCTGCCAAGGGCGCGGTACTTTGTGTTTTAATTCACTAGTTGGTGCGTAGCGTCGTGACCACGTAGGGTCGCCTCACTGATCCCCGTCGCTTGGGCCGAGACTTGTGCTCGCCTCGTGCGGGAGGGCGTCGGCGACAA
>JAYWAI010000034.1:0-2800 GCA_043782545.1 Acidimicrobiia bacterium | reverse complement strand
CAGGCGATTTGTTGACAGTTGAATTCCGCACCGATCCCGGTCGCATCGCTGAGCTGCTTCCTCATGGTGTGACTCTCGTCAATGACGACGAAGACCCTGGCGCAGTGGCCATGGTTTTCGCCGATTGGCAGAGTTGCGGCGACGACTTCTCAGAACTCGACGACCCCATTCGAGCCCAATACAAAGAAGCGTTTGCGGTCGTCCGATGCCGCTACCTCGGCAAGATCTTTAGCCGCTGCGTGTATATCTGGGTCGACAAAGACTTTGCTATGGTGCGCG
This sequence comes from Acidimicrobiia bacterium, assembly GCA_043782545.1. Classification (GTDB taxonomy): domain Bacteria; phylum Actinomycetota; class Acidimicrobiia; order Acidimicrobiales; family JBBRKR01; genus JBBRKR01. Next base: position 2,521 of record JAYWAI010000034.1, on the reverse strand, counting down.
GCCATTTCCAGGGTTACCCGAAAAAATTTGGCTCGGTATGGATGACTCGACCCGTCACGATTGGCAAGGCTGGGCCCCGAGTCGCGCCGGGCGGACGGTTTGCCGGCACCGTGGGCTACCACGATCGCCGCATCGTTGATGTGCGCGTCACCCTCACGGAACCCAGCACCACCAACGGTTTTGTCAATGGGCACCCAATGTTGCACAACCGATTTCTTCCGGCAATTGAAGCAAATGGTGTCGACGCATTTAGTGACGTCGTGACTATGTCTGGCGTCGATGTCGAGCTGGGTCAAGCATGGAAAGGTGACGCCCAAATCTGGTTTGGCGATTCGCCAGTTGAAGAAATCAGCCGGTTGGAGCCACGGGAAATATTGGGTGGCTACTGGCGCAGCGTCGGCACCACTTTTGCCGGCGGCACAACGGTCACGGCGTAGACCGGCAACCCATCCTTCAAGATCGGTAACGTACACCGGTGCCCCGCGCTTTTGCCAACGATCGCCACGACTCCGTTCAAGCCGAACTCGATGTGCGTGCCCGAGTGGGCGATCTGCCCATCGACTATGACGCTATGGTGGCCATGTCGAATATTTTTCGTGTGGCGACGGCAGCTCGAAACCACATGGAGCGAACGGTGCTGGCCGATGCACAGTTGTCGTGGAGCGGGTTCACGGCGCTGTTTGTCCTGTGGGTATGGGGCGCCATGGAAACAAACCGTTTGGCCCACGAGGTCGGCATCACACGGGCGTCTCTGTCGTCGCTGATGACGACATTGGAAAAGCGAGGCCTGTGCACACGATCCATAAGCCCCGCCGATGGCCGCCGAGTGACCGTCGGACCGACCGCCAAGGGCAACAAGCTCATGACCAAACTGTTCCCGAAATTCAACGCGCACGAGGCGTTACTGACCGACTCGCTCAACTCGACAGCGCGTCGACAATTGGCCAGCTCCTTACGGGCTATTTTGCGGACCATCGAAGACGTCGACGGCCCGAATTAGCCCGTAGCCAGCTTCAAACGGTGGGCCCAAACCACATGTTGATTTGGCCGGTGCCAGCCGCGGCTTCATAGTCGGAGTAAGCCACGCCAGCCGTGGCCCAGTCAACTCCACCGAGAGCGCCGGCCATGATGAGGTAGTGCCCAAACCGGCCTTCGGGTGACACTTTGCGGTAGTCGTCGTACCCACTAATCACCGAACCATGATCACCAGCGCTGAGCTGCCCAATGAGTCTCAGGTCGGCTTCTCGATTCGCCGCCAGGGATATGTTCGCGACGCTCGAACTCTCGTGATCACGCAACTCTCGTAGTGACCAAAATTTGTGCGACAGGCCGCCACTTCCGAGCAGTACCACTCGCTTGCCTGACGTCGCCACCGCATCGGCAATGAGTTTGCCGAACAGCAGATAGTCGTCTCGCGTTGCCGTTTGGCAGATCGACACAGTGATCCATTTTTCGTTTGGCCGCTGTAGGTACGGCAACAGATTGACCGTCGGGTAGTGGATCGGCAACGCGTCATCAACCGAAGCATGAATCCACGTATCGTCGCGACCCTCAGCCTGCGCGGCAATGAGGTGAGCCAGGTCAGGATCTCCGTCGAAGGCATATGGAATTTGGTTCAAACCGCGTGGCAATTCCTCCGACGTGTACACACCGGCTCGGTTCGCGTGCGCCGACACGATGTGTTCAAACGTCGAATACCAATGCGTGTCAATCACGATAATCGTGTCGGGTTTGACAACGTCGAGGCACTCGATCCGCAATCGGCGAAGACCAGTCACGATCGAAATATCGTTGCCGTCATTGACGCTGCGACGCCATTGCTCACTCATGGCGATCGGTGGTATGTGCGACACGATGGCCGCTCCGACGATCGAGCCAGACGTCGGGGCGTCGGGCGTCACGGTGTTGCCCGAAAGTGATTCACGGTGTTGCCCGCAAGTGATTCGTTGGAGGCCATTACAAAAACGCCAAATAGTGCTTGAGTTCCCAATCGGTCACGGCGCGTCGGTACTTGTCCCACTCGGCCCGTTTGATGGCCACCCAATGCTCGGAGAATGCTTGGCCCATCGTGGCGGAAAACTCGGCGTCACGATCAATAGCGTCCAGCGCGGCGGACAGATTTTCGGGAACGCAACGCTCGGTGTTGGCGGTCTCGAACCCGTCGCCCACTTCTGGGGCATTCAGCGGCATCTGGTTTTGTACCCCCAGAAACGACGCGTTGAGCACAGCAGCGGTGGCCAGATACGGGTTGGCCGCGCCGTCGCTCATCCGGTGCTCGATACGCTTTCCCGGTGCGTTTCCCCACGGAACGCGTACGGTCGCCGATCGATGATCAACTCCCCAATTGGCCCAATAGCCGCTGAGCTGGCCGGGCACCAATCGTTTGTAGGCGTTGACGGTCGGCGCGCACACGGCAGCCATTGCCTCATGGTGGGCGAGGCATCCCGCGATGGCGTGACGAGCAATTCCCGAAAGATGGGCGGCATCTGAGGCGTCCAGGAACGCGTTATCACCGTCGGCA
>JAYWAI010000033.1:0-2809 GCA_043782545.1 Acidimicrobiia bacterium | reverse complement strand
TGAGGAAGATCGCCGAGGAGCCTCGACAATTCGTTGGAACGCTCACGAACACTCAAGGTGGTTACACCGGTTTTCGTTGACTGAGAAGTGGCGGTTTTCGTCACTGCGCCAAGAACTGATCCGTAGGTCGTGCTCGTGGTCGCGCCTAACGCACCTCCTTTGCTGGCAGTAGAACCATCCGAACTTCGTGACGACACACTTGCATGCGACATGTCAATACGATCACCTGACTCGGCACATGCCGCGCCGAGGCATGCCGCCAGGACAACTGCGCTCAACCGTGCTACTCGAAACTTTCTCAACATGCCGCGCCCCCAAAATATTTGTTGATGTGGCAAATCTCATGACCTATGTACTTTGTGTACGAAAAGTCATATGGCACGGCACCGCTCACCATTGCTGATGCGGGGACGGTCGGCGGGTTTTGGGCATAGTGATCCAGTCCGACAGTATGGCCGACCTCGTGCCGAATCGTCTTATGAAGATTGAGATCGAATTGGGCGCTCGACCCGTTAAATCCTCCGTTGGCTACAAAAATCACCGATGGGAAAATGTCCACCTCTGCCCGGTCGCAAATCTGACCGTTGCGATTGGCCCAAACTATGCACACAGAGCTCCCGCGAGGATTCCCATATCCGTTGGCGTCAAGCAATCCATTGAATTCGTAAAAATAAATGTCGGTGCTATAGCCGCAGTAGCTCGCTCCCGTGCCTGTCACCCCTTCGACCGCCGACATAACTGTGGACAGATCCAGATAGTCCATCGCAGCTCTAAATCTCGGGCGGTCAGACGATGGCACTGATTGTGAGCCATCCAGGTAGTTCGCGAAGCAGTACCAATGGTCTGAGCTGTCGGGGAGGTTATCTCCAGGAGGTCCGTACTGGGTAGCCGCCACAGGCTCTTGTTGAAAAAGCGCCAACGTGCTGGCAGCCAGGATGACAATCGCAAAGAGCGGTCGCCAAGCCCGACGCCTTATTACTCCCGCCCTGTCAAAACTTGACGACGTCACCATCGACTCCTCCAACTCAGATTGAGATCCCATTCGTGCTGCAGCACTTCCGAATCGCCGCTTATGAACCCCGGGCGAGATACGAAAACGGCACCGTTCGTTGATGATAGAGAGAGAGAGAGAGAAGTCAAGACTTCTGCCGTATTGCCTCCAACATTTCCCAGCTAGGTCAGATGACTATCCGACTTTGGTAGTATTGGCTCATGACTTCAAAAACCAAGGTGTCGATGACTCTCGACACAGACCTCGTCGAGCTTCTCCAGTCTGACGAACTCAACATGTCCTCACGTGTCAACGACGCTTTGTGGCGTGATGTCGAGGCATCCCGTCACCACAAAGCCGTCGGAGCTTTCCTAGCCGAACTCGACGCCCAGGATGGTCCGCCTTCAGCGAGGATGCGAGCCAAGTACAACGACCTCTTCGATCGACTCGCATGATCCTGGTGCTCGACAGCGAAGCGGTTTGGGCGCTGTGCGACCGCCGCACCACGCGGCGAGACAACGTCAATGCCGCCATGGCCGAGGCGGCCTCTCGCCACATTGACGTCGTAGTTCCCGCCGTCGTGCTCGCTGAACTTTACCGAACTACGGCCAAGTCGGCGGCCGTCGACTCGTTGCTGTCACGTGCTCCGATTGTCCGCGTCGCAGAGACCGACCGAGCGCTAGCTCGACGAGTCGGGCGAGTCCTCAGTCACGCCCGACTGGGTTCTGAATTCATCGTCGATGCCCACCTCGTGGCGCTAGGCGTCGAACGCGGCGCTGCGCTGATTTTGACCGGCGATTCCAAAGACATCACCAAACTTGCCGCCCCGTACCCCAATATCCTCGTGCAACAGATCTAGCTCACGAGCCATTCCAGCACGCGGAAGGACCCCAGACCACTGGGGTCACAGAGCGCTTCGGCTTCGGTGATGCGGCTGCGGGCTTTGAGCGCTTCGAGGTCGCCAAGGTGCGCTCGTTCGTGCCAAACGCGACGGCCCTGTTCGACCAGTTCGTCGATACCGTGACGTCGCAGAAATTCGGCCTGCGACAGGTTGCTTGACGGCGCTGGCAATTGGCTGACGTCAACCTCGCACGTGATGTCTTTCGTGCCCGGACCATCGAGCGGATGCGAGCCGCGTTCGTGTCCCCGGTAGGTGCGTAGCCACTCGCTCCACGGGCGCTCGGCGAAGTTGGTCCCGCAGTAATCGATGGCCACTAGTCGGCCGCCGTCAAGGTGTTCCAACGAGTCGGTCACGAAATCGTGAGCGGCCTGTTGTGCTGGTCGGAGGCCAACTTCGGGCCACGATGCCGGTCCGGCGGCAGTGTCAACCGAAGCTTCAATCACGGCGTCGTCGATGGCAAGATCGATGGGCAAGTTGTCGAGCAGTTCGTTGCACAAGATCACGCCGGTGATTGGCACTGACGGCAGTTCGCGCAGCGCATCGGTCGGCGCGTACGGCCCGATTTCGACGACCGAGTACCGCAGTGCGGCGAGGCACTCTGGACCAGCCCGCAATACTGATCGCCGCAACGATCCCGTGCCCGCACCGACTTCAATCACGTCAAATTGTCGCGGCGAACTGAGCTCGTGCCACCACATGTCGAGCGCTCGGGCAATGACGGCACCGAATAGCGGACCCACCTCTGGGGACGTGATGAAGTCGCCTCTTCGGCCGGGTTGCCCTCGGCCAGAGGAGTAGAAGCCGTCGACGCCGTAGAGCGCCTCGTGCATGAAATCTGAGAACTTCACGACGACCGGGCCGAGCCGGCGTGGGCCTGGCTACTTGCCGAACGCGGCGAGGTGGGCGAGGTCGCCGAA
>JAYWAI010000032.1:0-2810 GCA_043782545.1 Acidimicrobiia bacterium | reverse complement strand
CGAACAGCCAAGGCCACGTAAACCAGTCCACCATTGCCGAGGAGAAGAACAAGCCAAGAATTCCGCCAGCTCCGGCGAACCCAGCCCATACCCCGACCGCACTACCGCGTTCTTCTTTCGGGAACGACGATGTGATGACCGACAGCGTGACGGGCATGATCATGGCGGCGCCGAGCCCTGCCACCAATCGAGCAAGCAGCATTACACCACCTGACGTTGCCATCGAAGCGACCAGGTTTGCCGCCGCGAAGATTCCGAGGCCGAATAGAAGTACCGGCTTGCGGCCCCATTTGTCGCCGATTGCGCCGATCGGGAGGAGCAGCGCCGCCAGCACGAGCGTGTAACCGTTGATGATCCACAGCAACATGTTTTGGGAGACCCCGAGATCCAACGCCAGGTTCTGTTGGGCCACGTTCAATCCAGACACCGAGGCGACCACAGCGACCAACGCCACGCACATGGCGATGAGGATGAGCCGGCGCTTGCGGGGGTCGCGCACGACAGTTGCGTCGTCAATTTCGTTCATGGAGTTCATAGGGCTGCCTTCCAGTTCGCATCTAATAGAACAATACAGTACTGTACGATGTATCAATTGACTACGGCTTAAAGTGAGACATTCGTCACGTTGACCAGGTAGTAGGGTGCGGTCGATGGACGTCAACGACGCGCGAGTGGTACGCACGCGGGCGACTGTGCTGGGTACCGCAGCCGACATCGTCGTAGAGGGTGGACCAGCTGCGTTGACGGTTGAGGCGGTGGTTGCTCGCTCAGGTGTAGCCCGGTCGACGATCTACCGTCACTGGCCTACACGCGACGAGCTTCTTATCGACGTGTTCGACTACTGCGCTCCCTCGCTCCTGGTGCCAGATGCGCATCTACATTTCGTGGAAGCGTTACGGGCTCTGCTCTACGACATCGTGGCGGCAATGTCAGATCCGAAATGGGCGCGCCTATTGCCAGTAATGCAAGCACTCAAGGCCTACGAGTCGCCAATGGCAGACCTCGACCGTCGCCTCATTGTGCGGCAGTCGGTCGTGTTCGACGGCTTGTTTCAACGCGGCATTAGCGAAGGTGTGATCAGCGCCGACTTCGATCAACCTCAGGCGGTAGCGCTGCTTCTCGGGCCGTTGTTGTTCGCGGCAGTCACAGGTACGTTGGCGTTGTCGACCGAACTTGCCGACGCAGCACTCGACGCGTTAGTCCGCTCGATTTCGCTCCCCGCCCCCTAAACGGGCCTCGAGCAAGGTTGATGGACCTGCCGGCGGCGAGTGGTCCCGTCTCACTATCGACAGTCTCGGCCGGCTCACACTTCACCGATCTGACGTTCGGCCTTAACGGCTTGTGTGGCCCTTGGTAGCGTCACCGGGCGCGAGATTCGTACGCTGCTCGGCGGTCAGGGTGGCGGCGGTCACCGACGTATCCGGCGTGTCAAGCGAATCCGTGTGCGGCACGCACCAAATCCGATGCGCCCCTGAAGGCCCGTCTCGTGCGGGGTTAAAGGCGAGAGCCCTCGGGCAGTAGAAGCCGGGTCAGCTGGTTTCCGGGATCAGCAGTCGAATTGACCGGAAAGGTGAACCGAGCCTGTCGCCGACCCCGATTTGGAAGGTTCAAGATCCGCGTCGATAGTCGCATGGACACCGGTCAACGTGGCGGAGCCCTTTGTCGTGGCCTGGACCTTGGTGATGATCCATACCTTGGTTGTGTCAGCCGCGGCGGTCAGCACGATCGACTCGGGGCCGGTCGTCGGGAACGTGGTCACGCCGACCGGCATTGTTATCTGGACGATGTAGCCGCCCGTAGCTCCACCGAAGAGTGCAGCACCCGTCGTTGCTTTGCCGACAGTGCGGCACTTGCCCGTGGTGGTGGGCGCCTGGCTCAGCGAGTCAGTGACTGCGCCGGAAAGCACCATCACACCCGATGCCGCCGGTGCTGAGGTCACGCTGGAAGACGCCACGACCGGACCGGCAGACGAAGACGTAGGTGCATTCGGCGTCGTGGTCGCCACCTGTTTGCTGGCGCTCGACCCACATGCCGCGAGGCCAACCAACGACACGCATGCGACAATCGCCACAAATTTAAATCGAAACCTCAACACGAGACTTCCTTTCGCTCATCGACCTGCGTACCGCCGGAACCACGTCATGTCTAGCGTCCGGAAGCCGCGATAATGGTAGTAAAAAGCTTTCATCCTTAACGGCGTCACTCCAATTTGGCTAGCCCCGCCAAAAACGTAAACACGACAAGTTGGGCACGGTCGCGGACACCAACTTTGATCACTGCTCGATTCATGTGAGTCTTCGCTGTCAGCATCGATACAAAAAAGTGCGAATCGATTTCGTCGTTGGACATGCCTTTGGCGACCAACACCACGACCTCGCGCTTGCGGGGCGTGAGCAGATCCATGCCAGGCACGGTCTCGAGCGACCCGCTCGCTGGTTGAGAGGTGAATTGCGCAATCAGGCTGCGCGTTGCTTTTGGCCGAATATCCATGAGAACAACATCGGCTCGCAATGTCTTGGTCATCGAAACGACTTGAATTTCATCCCAAGGCTCGCCGACTACTTCAAGATCAGGAGCCGAGTCAACGAGTACGCCAAACCGAGCGCGGATCAGATCGTCAACCGCGACGCGATCTCCATACAGTTTTGTAAGTCCAATAGCTTCAATCAAGACGATCACCTGGTAGTACTTCGTCGCCGGAGCAAAATATGTTTATTACGCTTGCGTGACGGGTAGGAGGTCTGTGGCACTCATGCCCCTACAAAATCTCGAAGGTCGACGAATGAAATCTGCACCAATATTGCTGCTCG
>JAYWAI010000031.1:0-19471 GCA_043782545.1 Acidimicrobiia bacterium | reverse complement strand
TCGATCGCCGCTGTTTGTTCGACAAGCACTTGGGTGGCGAGATCGTTGACCATAATTGTGGGACGGAAGATGCGGGGTTGTGCGGAGGTCGACGTTGGGGCGACGAGAATCGTTGAGAGTACGAGGTCGTCGGAATGAACGATGACGCCATATCGGGCTCCAGTTTGCTCATGGCCCCGAATGTTCCGTGGCGCCTTGAGCTGATGGACGTCACCACGCACGGAGTTTGTCCATATCTGCGAGCACTTTGCGAGTCTCGGCCAAATCTGAGCGGCTAGTGGTCAGCGCCGTAGATTCGGCTCGCATCTGGTCGCGGCGACGCAATCGAACGGCGTCGACCAGCGCCTGACGGATTGCTTCCGACGCCGTTGCCCCATCGGACATGAGCTCTGCGAGTGCACGTTCGGATCGTTCATCTGTTCGAAAGTTGACTAGGGGCATAAGACAATTGTACTACGCCCCGTTATACATTTCGACGTCGTTTGGTCGGTGCGCGGACTATTCGATGAGTGCCACGGGGATGTCGATCAGTCGGTACGTGGGCAAAGCTCTCCGGTCAGCGGTGATCAGGCTGGCCCCGGATTTGCGCACGGCGAGAGCTACGAGCGCGTCGTAGATCGCCCCGCCGGAAATCGTCAACGATGGCAGCTCGAGCGTGAAGGAATGTTGTTCGGCCGCGGAGATGAAAACTGTCTCGGGAAAGTTTTCCCGCATCATCGAAATGACATCTTGGGGCGAGCGGCGACCCGGCGGCGGGAGGCGAGTGAGGACCGAAAACGTTTCGAACCACGCGTGCCCTGCCAAACCAAGCGGTCGGTCTCCGACGCAGCGGATGGCGGCGCGATGTCGTGGGTGGTCGGCTGAGCACAACGCCACCGCCACACTCGTGTCGGCCAAGAGCAATCCGGCTGGCGTTGCGCGCTGTCGCGTCATCGTTGACCTTCTCGGCGGAGCCGATCGATCAGCGCGTCGTCGATGACCTGGCCCGACGCCGGGATGGTAACGAAGCGCCCTGACCGGCGAAGGTCGCGCCCGGCAATGGCTTGTATGTGGACGCCCGAGCCGTCGAGTTGGATCTCGATTTCGGCACCGACTTGAAGGCCAGCCTGTTCACGGATGGCCTTGGGAATTACCACCCGTCCGGCAGAATCAATGGTAGTAATCATGGTAGAACAATACCATGCTGGGTCCGATTCGAACCTCAGACGGTGGGTCCCGAATCGTGCGCTCTAACGCAGGTGGGCGGGAATGTCTTGGACGGTCGCTACGAACTTGGCAATTTCGGCGAGTGAGTAGGTCAGGTGGCGTCGGGCTGTGCTCGCCGGGCGATCGGCGATACTGAGGCCAGCTCGCCACGCCGACGTCGGCCGGATAGGGCGCGGAGTGAACCCACCGCCACAGTTGGGACAAACGTTGTGCAAATGTTGCTCGGCACACGGCGTGCAGAAGGTGCATTCGTAGGTGCAAATCCGGGCGTCGAGCGAGTTGGCGGGCAGGTCGACATCGCACCATTCGCAGTTTGGTCGTAGTTCCAAAGCCATGCCGTGAAGCTAGCGCCGCCACCAAATTCTGTTGATTGAATTTCGGTGGGACCTGTTCGATGAATTCAGAGGTAGCCGATGGCGGCCCTACGTCGGGGTGGTCAGCAAAGATGGGCCGCTTGGGCGGATGTGGTGGGGTGGGCCTGGCAGAATGGCTCTCCAATGCCGAACGCCCCTGCCACGAAATCTGCCGCTTTGAATCGCGGCCACGACGGTCAATCGAATGTGCTCGCCGACCTCGCGTTAGGGCTCCGCGATGACCCGGCGTTCAGCAAAATTGTGGGACGGCGAAACGCCGTCGTGGCGGTCAGCGACCCCGCCCGGGCGTTCGTCATGGCTGGCATTAGTCAACTCGCTGACCGGGCACCGCTCGTCGTGGTCACGGCTACCGGTACCGAAGCCGAGCACCTCGCACATGACCTCAAGGCGTTCCTGGGCGACGACAACGTATTGCTGTTTCCAGCATGGGAAACGCTCCCGTTCGAGCGAGTCAGCCCGAGCGTGGAAACCATGGGTCAACGAATGCGCACCATGTGGATGTTGCGTCAACCAGATCGCACGCCCTCGGTCATCGTGACGGGAGTTCGTTCGCTCATCCAACGCCTCAGTCCGCATGCCCACGAAGTCGAGCCAGTGGTCTTGACATCAGGTATGCAGATCGACCCCGCAGTGTTGGCGGAACGCCTTGCGCATGACGGCTATCGGCGAGAGTATGTGGTGGAGCATCGGGGCGAATTTTCAGTGCGCGGATCGATTGTCGACGTGTTTCCCTCGACCAGTGACACGCCAGTTCGCATCGACCTCTGGGGCGACGACGTGGAGCGGCTCACTGAGTTCAGCGTGAACGACCAACGCACGACCATCGACGTAGCTCGGGTGGAGATTTTTCCGTGTCGCGAATTGCTGCCGACCGACGATGTGAAGGCGGCTGCCAGCGCTCTCATAGCGCAAGAGCCGTGGGGCAAAGAACAATGGGAACGGCTCGCTGAAGGCCTCACATTCGATGGCATGGAGTCGTGGTTGCCGTGGCTGTCGACATCGGAATCCACATTGATTGACCTGTTGCCCGACGACGCTCTATTGGTGATGTGCGAGCCGCGCCGCATGCGCGATCGGGCAGCTGACATCTTGGCCGAAGAGGCCGATTTGGAACGGTCGCTATCGAAAACGTGGGGTGTCGAAAAAGCCGATTTTCCCAAGCTTCACATACCTTTCGACGAACTCCTGGCCGACTCGAAATTGGCGGTATGGACGCTCACGCCCGCTCCCGATGGCCCCGACACGCCGGTGGTGGGTACCGCCAGTTGGGATTCGTTGCAGGGCGATGGACAGGCACTTGTCAAGCGGTGTCAAGCTCTAGCAGCCAGGCGCACCAAGATCGTGTTGTGCGCTGAAACCGAGGCCAGTCGCAAACGAATCACTGACATGTTGGCCCTCGAGGGCATCGACATGGCGGCCAGTTTGGTGATGCCGCTTGATCGCGGTGTGATCATGCCCGAGATCAATGTGGCGATACTGACCGAGGCGGATGTGACGGGCCGTCGACGCAGCCACCGCAAACCCAAACCGCCGTCCAAACGCGACACATCTAGCATCTTTGAAGATCTCAAAACCGGTGACTACATCGTGCATGTGCATCATGGCGTTGGGCGTTACGGCGGCATGGTGAAACGGGCGATTGGCGGAAGTGAACGCGACTACTTATTGCTGGAATATAAGGGCGGCGACAAGCTCTACGTGCCTAGCGACCAAATCGACACCGTGCGCCAATACACAGGCGGCGAATCACCCAGTTTGCATCGTCTGGGCGGCACCGACTTCGCCAAAGCGAAATCGCGGGTGCGCTCAGCCGCGCAAGAAGTAGCCGGCGAATTGGTGGTTCTGTACCAAAAACGCGTGCACGCTCCCGGCCACCCTTTCGCGCCTGACACGCCGTGGCAAACCGAGATGGAAGACGCCTTCCCGTACGCGTTGACGCCGGATCAACACAAAGCTGTCGATGCCATCAAAGCCAATATGGAACAACCGATTCCCATGGATCACCTCGTGGTAGGCGATGTCGGTTTTGGCAAAACCGAAGTGGCCGTGCGAGCCGCGTTTAAGGCCGTCCAAGATGGCAAACAGGTGTGTGTGTTGGTGCCCACCACGTTGCTTGCGCAGCAGCATTTTGTGACCTTCTCCGACCGCATGGCGGGCTACCCGATTCGGGTCGAAGTGCTGAGCCGATTTCTCACTACCGCTCAAGCTCGCAAGGTGTCAGCAGCGGTGGAATCCGGCGAAGTCGATGTGCTGATTGGGACACACCGCGTTCTGGGGCAGGACGTCAAATTCAAAGATCTTGGACTTCTCGTAGTCGATGAAGAACAGCGGTTTGGTGTTAATCACAAAGAGGCGATGAAGAAGCTCAAGACCAACGTCGACGTACTCACATTGACGGCTACGCCAATTCCCAGAACGCTCGAAATGAGCCTGACCGGCATTCGTGATTTTACACTTTTGCAAACGCCGCCTGCGGACCGGCAGCCAATTCTGACCTACGTCGGCGAATGGGATGAACGCGCGGCCGGCGAGGCAATTCGACGCGAACTGCTGCGCGAAGGCCAAGTGTTTTTTGTGCACAATCGCGTTGTCGATATCGACATCAAAGCTGAGGAATTGCGCGAGTTGGTGCCGGAAGCGCGCATCGCAGTAGCGCACGGCCAGATGGACGACGGCACGCTCGAAAAGGTCGTGTACGACTTTTGGGAGGGTCACTACGACGTGCTGGTGTGCACCACCATCATCGAGTCAGGCATTGACATGCCCACCGTGAACACACTGGTGGTAGATCGCGCCGACATGCTGGGACTGGGCCAATTGCACCAATTACGCGGGCGCGTGGGGCGCGCCGGTTCGCGGGCCTACGCCTATCTATTTCACCCGCGCGACAAGATACTGAGTGAGCAAGCCTACGAGCGACTCAAGACCATTGGCGAGGCGACCGCGCTGGGCAGCGGCTTCAAAATCGCTATGCGCGACCTTGAAATTCGCGGCGCTGGCAACCTGCTCGGTGAATCACAATCGGGCCACATTGCCGCTGTTGGCTACGACCTGTATTGCCAGATGGTGTCAGAGGCCGTGGCCGAACTGAAGGGTGAACCGATTAAGCAGCCGGCCGAAATCAAACTCGATTTGCCGCTCGACGCCAACCTGCCGTCGGCCTACGTGGAGCGTGAGGAGCTTCGACTTGAGGCGTACCGCCGGTTGGCCGGCGTCACCACGCCAGGCGAAGTGGTCGACATTCGCACGGAGTGGCTCGACCGATACGGCCCGCTACCCAAGCAAGCCGAATTGTTGCTATCGATTGCGCGCCTGCGTGCCGAGTGCCATCGCTTGGGCATCAAGGAAGTCTCGGTGTCGCGTGACATGGCCAAGATTCAGCCTGTGTCGCTAAAAATCAGCCAGGAAATGCGACTCAAACGATTGGCGAAGTCGTCGGTATACAAGGCTGATGCCCGGCAAATCCAGATACCGGTTATGGGCCCCGCGGCCAAGGCCGACATGGCCGCGGCGATCGTGGCGTTCTTGGCCGAACTCATTCCCGACGAGACGCCTGTCGTAATCTCGGCACCATGATTCGTTTGTTACGTACCCGAGTTGTTGCCCGTGCTCTTGTGGGCCTCGCTGTCGTGGCTCTCGTGGCGACCAGCTGCGACTACAAACCTTCTGACGAAACGGCAATTTCCGTCAATGGTCACGTCACCACGATGGCGGCCTACTCCAAGCTTTTATCGGGAATGGAGGCCGGAAAGAAGTGCATCGAAAGTCTCGGTGTGTCGCCGAAAATCTCGTTTGACGGGCAGAGTTACAACGCCGGTGCGGTGCGTTTCGCCGCGAACCTAGTAGTACAAAACGCCGCAATCGACAATGTGCTGGCGGCCAATTCGCTCTTCGTAACCGCCGAGCAGAAATCGGTAGCCGCTACCTCGATGTCGACGAACTGTCCGAACGGTGAGGACAAGAAACTCTCGCCAGATGTCTTGCAATTTCTTGTTGATTTCATTGCCGGAAATGCCGCCGTTGCCAAACTCCCTGCCGGCGTGTTGACGAATGAATTGACGTCGTTGCAGGTTGACGTCAGTTCCCGAATTGGTGTGTGGAATCCAACCGCGGCGACGGTTGAAACCCCGCCGGGCCCCGTAAAGGTCCGCGCTAAAATCACCCTGAGCTCCACGACAGTAGCGCCCTAAGAAGTGTCAAATCCTTGCGTCGTAGTCGTCGGCCTGGGTCCGGGCGACGCCGAGTTGGTGACGTCGGAAACTCACCGACTCATTGACCAGATCTCGATGAAATTCGCTCGGACGATTCGACATCCGGCCTGTTCGATCTTGCCCGACGACGTCACGTACTTCGATTCCGTCTACGACAACGCCAGCGCAATTGAAGATGTATACCAGCGTATTGCAACGACATTGGCCGACGCGGCCCGCCGCCATGGCGAAGTGTTGTACATCGTGCCCGGGTCACCGCTCGTGGCCGAGCACACCGTCGAGCTTCTGCGGGCCGATTCCACCATCGAATGCGACATTCGCCCGGCGTTGAGTTACCTCGATGTGGCATGGACGGCTTTGGGTATCGACCCGCTCGCCGCCGGCGTCCGGCTAATTGACGGTCATACATTCGCAGCCAGCGCGGCAGGCGAACGAGGTCCGTTGCTCGTCGCCCAAACGGACCGTCGGGACGTGCTCAGCGATATGAAGCTTGCACTGGGGGACGCTGATCTGGATGCCCTTGGACCGGTCACCGTGTTGCATCACCTTGGACTCCCCGACGAACAGGTTTTCCACATTGGCTGGGCCGACCTCGACCGCAGTTTTGCCCCTGATCACCTCACCACGATTTGGGTGCCCGAGCTGGGGGCCCCGGTGGCCCGAGAGTTGCAGATATTCAACGATGTGATTCGTCGATTGCGACGCGAATGCCCATGGGATAAGGCGCAAACGCATGAATCGCTCGCGAAGTATATGCTCGAAGAGGCCTACGAAACCGTCGACGCAATCGGGAAACTAGACGACGACAATCCCGCCACCGATGAGGCCTTTATCGATGAATTGGGCGACGTGTTACTTCAGGTCGTGCTGCACTCGGCCATAGCTGAGCAAGATGGCCGGTTCACGTTGGCCGATGTGGCAAGCCATGCCACAGAGAAAATGGTCCGACGTCACCCGCATGTGTTCGCGGCTACGTCCACGGCCACGACAACAACTACAGCTGACCAAGTAGCGCTCAATTGGCAACAGATCAAAGCCGCCGAGCGCGGTGATTCGGGCTCGACGCCCCGAACGTTGGATGGAATCAATGGCGGTCAGCCATCGTTGACGCATGCGTACGCGGTGCAGCGGGCGGCAGCAAAAGTCGGCTTCGATTGGCCCGACGTTTCGGGCGCATATGCGAAGGTGGCCGAAGAACTCGATGAGGTGCAGCGCGCGACGACGCATGCAGCTTTGCAAGATGAGATCGGTGATTTGCTTTTCGCTGTCGTCAACACTGCTCGCCACCTCGGCGTCGAACCAGAGTCGGCATTGCGGATGGCGTCCAACAAATTCACCAGTCGATTCGCCGCCGTCGAGGATCTTGCCAATGAACGCGGGCTCGACATCGGTGCCGCTGAACTGGCGGTGCTGGATGAATTGTGGGATGCCGTCAAAAGTCGAGAGTGACACGCGGCGGGACTCGATGAGCCCAAAACGCTGGTGATCCGCGACTAGCGTCTCATGGGTTATGAGCAACATCGAACACATACTGGCGCGCGAAGTTCTTGACTCCCGAGGTAACCCGACTGTGGAGGCCGAGGTCACATTGTCGTCTGGCGCCCGCGGCAGGGCGATCGTGCCCAGCGGCGCATCCACCGGCCAATTCGAGGCCGTCGAACTGCGCGATGGCGGCGATCGATATTTGGGTAAAGGCGTCACGCAAGCTGTGGCCCACATCAACACTACGATTGCCCACGCTCTTATTGGCATGGAAGCGCTCGATCAACGCGAGCTGGACCGCCAACTGCTCGACCTGGATGGCACCCACAACAAAGCTCGGCTCGGCGCCAACGCAATTTTGGGCGTGAGCCTGGCCGTTGCCAAGGCCGCAGCCGACGAGCTCGAACAGCCCTTGTATCGCTACATCGGTGGTGCCAATGCGCACGTGTTGCCCGTGCCAATGATGAACGTCGTCAATGGCGGTGTGCACGCTGACAACTCCATCGACTTGCAGGAATTCATGGTGATGCCCATCGGGGCCGCCAGTTTCTCCGAAGCGCTGCGATGGGGCGTCGAGACGTACCACACACTGAAAAAGCTGCTAGGCAAGCGCGGTCTATCAACTGCGGTCGGCGACGAGGGCGGGTTCGCTCCCAACCTGAGTCACAACGAAGATGCCGTAAAGATTCTGTGCGAGGCAATCGAGTTGGCTGGGTACCGCCCGGGTATCGACATTGCCATTGCCCTTGACCCCGCAACTACAGAGCTATATCGCGACGGCAACTACCACCTCCAAGGTGAAGGTCGCGTACTCAGCTCCGACGACATGGTTGGCTATTGGGTTGACCTGTGCGATCGCTATCCGATCGTGTCGATTGAAGACGGCATGGCGGAGGAGGATTGGGACGGTTGGACCAAACTGACTCAAGCCCTCGGCCAAAGAATTCAGCTGGTCGGCGACGATCTCTTTGTCACCAACACCGAACGTTTGAGTCGGGGCATTGAGGCTGGCGTGGCCAACTCGATCTTGGTAAAGGTGAACCAAATCGGCTCGCTCACTGAAACGCTCGACGCGGTGGCGATGGCCACGCGCTCTGGTTACACGGCTGTGATGAGTCATCGTTCCGGCGAGACGGAAGACACCACGATTGCCGATTTGGCCGTGGCAACCAACTGCGGTCAAATCAAAACTGGCGCCCCGGCCCGTAGCGATCGGGTGGCAAAATACAATCAGCTCTTGCGCATAGAGGCCGATCTGGGCGAAGCTGCTGCATTCAGAGGCGCGGCGGTGTTGGCTCGAGGAGTGAGGTAGCTATGCGTTGGGCCCGTCGATTGCTATGGCCGATGTTGCTGTTTTTCGTGATGGCAGCGGTGCTTTTCGTTGGCGTTTTCCCGACTCGTACTTACCTCAACCAACGAGACGAGACTCGCCAAAACCAAGCCAAGCTGACCGAATTGCTGAAACGGAATTCGGATCTTGAAGCGCAAGTAGCGAAATTGAAGACGCCGGAAGAGGTCGAACGGCTCGCTCGTTTGCAGTATCACCTCATCAAACCGGGCGAGACGCCGTTTGCTGTTTTGCCTGGCGTGGCCACCACAGTGCCGCCCGACGGCGTAACTGAAACAACCCTTGCGCCCAACAAGGTTGTGAGCGCTCCCAAGGACTAGGTTCGCGCCACCTGAACTCACAAAGGGGCCTGGACTATGAGCATTCTCGGAAACCGCGTTCTTCGCAAGGAAGACCCAAAGTTTCTGACCGTCGGTGGCAATTACGTCAGCGATGTAAAAGATCCGTTATTGAGTGGCGCATTGCATGCCACGTTTGTCCGCTCGACTGTCGCCCACGGCGAAATCATCAGCATTGATATCGACGACGCCAAGTCGATGCCTGGTGTCGTGGCGATTTACACGGCGGACGATCTGGGCATTGAGCTGGCCCCCTCGTTCCCTTTTACGCCAATGCACCTTCGACGTCTGCTGACGAGCGACGTGGTGCGTTACGTCGGCGAACCAATCGCTGTTGTGCTCACGGAGAAAGCTAACCAAGGCGAAGACGCCGCCGAAGCGGTAATCGTGGACTGCAACGCGTTCCACGCTGTGATTGATATCAATGAAGCGATTGCCGGCGAGACGCTGTTGTTTCCGGCCACTGGCTCCAACATTTGTTTCGATAGCGCCGCGATGGGCATGCCGAAAAATATTGAAGGTCTTTTTGACGATTGCGAAGTGGTCGTGTCGCAACGCATTGTCAACCAACGTGTTGCCCCCTGTCCGCTTGAAGTGCGAGCTGCAGCCGCGGCATGGGATTCTGAGGGTCGCTTGCATTTGTGGGCGTCCACTCAAGGCCCACAGGCCTGGCGCGAAGCGCTCGTGCCGCTGTATCCCGATGCCAACCCTCGCGTGATTTCACCAGATGTGGGTGGCGGCTTTGGCGCCAAGATCGGCCCGTATGTTGAAGAACTGGTGCTCGGCATGGTGGCCAAGGCGGCCGGTCGTCCGGTGCGCTGGACCGAGACCCGCAGCGAGTCAATGACCAACCTCGGCCACGGTCGCGGCCAACAACAAGACGTCACCATTGGCGGCGATCGGGATGGCAACGTCAAGGCCTACCGCCTCACCATTGCCGCCGATGTCGGCGCTTACCCGATGGTCGGCACCGTGTTGCCCGCCTTCATGACCCGCTTGATGACCACTGCGGTATACGACATTCCAAAATCGGAGTGTTCGGCGGTCAGCGTGGTTACGAACACCACGCCAGTCGTGGCGTACCGAGGCGCAGGCCGTCCCGAGGCCACCGCGGCAATGGAACGGGCGATGGATATGTTCGCCGCCGAAATCGGTATGGACGCCGCCGACGTCCGTCGCAAAAACCTGCTACCGAAATTTCTCACCACCCACAACACGCCAATGGGCGCTGCGTATGACTGTGGCGACTACGAGCGGTCGCTCGACCTCGTGCTCGAAGCGGCTGACTATAAGGCGTTGCGAAAGGAACAAGCTGCTCGGCGAGCTGCCCGTAACCCAATCCAAATTGGCATCGGTGTGAGCACGTACGTTGAGATCACCGGCGGCGCGCCGCCCAACTTTGAATCGGCTCGCGTAGTCATTGGCGATGACGGTCGTGCCACGGTGTACACCGGCACATCGCCGCATGGTCAGGGCCACGTCACAGCTTGGTCGATGTTGGTTGCCGAGCAAACCGGCATCGACATGGACAAGGTCGACGTCATTCACGGCGACACCGATTTGGTGCCGGTGGGTGGCGGCACGATGGGTTCTCGTTCGCTGCAGCAGGGCGGCTCGGCCGTATTCGAGTCGGCTGGTCTCGTTGTCGATCGCGCCAAGGATTTGGCCGCCCGCCTGCTCGAAGCCAGCCCCGACGACATTGTGCTGGACAAACTTGATGGTCGCTTCCATGTGGCTGGCACGCCGGCTAAGGGTCATTCGTGGGCCGAATTGTCAGCAGCTGCGACAGCCGAGGGCAACCCGCTCGATATCGATCACACGTTTACGGCCCCCGGCGCCACGTTCCCCTTTGGCGCTCACCTGGCCGTTGTCGAGGTCGACACCGACACCGGCAAAGTCACTCTCGTGCGTCACCTTGCAGTCGATGATGCCGGCAAGGTGCTCAACCCCGTGTTGCTGGAAGGCCAGATCCACGGTGGCATCGCGCAAGGTGCAGCACAGGCGCTTTTGGAAGAAGTGCGCTACGACGAAGATGGCAACCCTGTTACCAGCAACCTGGCTGACTACGGCATGATTTCAGCCGCGGAATTGCCCAGCTTCGAAGTGATTCACATGGAAACGCCAACACATGTCAACCCGCTGGGCGCCAAGGGCATTGGTGAGTCGGGCACGATCGGCTCCACGCCCGCCGTGCAATCCGCGGTGGTCGATGCGCTCCTTCATTTGGGCGTCCGCCATATCGAAATGCCGGCCACACCAGAAAAGGTGTGGCGCGCGATCGCCAACGCCAACTAGGCCGATATGAGCGATCAACCCCCCGTGGTCGCTGAAGGCTTGATGCGACACTTCGGCGATGTACATGCCGTTAATGGTGTCGATTTGGTCGTCACCGAAGGTGAAATATTTGGATTTCTGGGTCCCAACGGGGCTGGAAAATCGACGTGTGTGCGCATGCTGACGACGTTGCTCAAACCCACTGGCGGCTCGGCGCGAGTCTGCGGTTTCGATGTCACGACCCAAGCAAAAGAAGTTCGCAAGCTCATTGGTGTGGCGTTGCAAGACGCTGCCATCGATCCAATGATGACCGGCACCGAGTTGCTCGATTTGCAAGCAGTGCTGCACGGTATTCCCAAGGGTCTGGCCCACACCAGGGCAATGGAATTGTTAGAACGAGTGGGCCTGACCGCAGCGGGTGACCGGCGGGTTGGTACATATTCCGGCGGCATGCGGCGGCGCCTCGACTTAGCGTTGTCGCTAGTGCATCAGCCGCGGGTGTTGTTTCTGGACGAGCCGACTACGGGCCTTGATCCAATGAGCAGGATCAGCTTGTGGGAAGAAGTGCGGCGCCTCAACACCGAATTTGGCACCACTGTTTTCCTCACTACGCAATACCTCGAAGAAGCCGATCAACTCTGCGCGCGCATTGCCATCATCGACAAAGGCACCATTGTGCGTGAGGGCGCGCCCTCTGTACTCAAGGACGAAGTTGGCTCACCCACGTTGGTGATCGACGTGGCGTCAGGCGATGTCGAGAAAACAAAACTTATTCTGAAAACTTTTGGCGATGACCGAACGGTGGAACACGGCATTGGGGTTGGCCTCACGGGCGGCGCCGGAGCGATGGCTGACGTGATTCGTGCCCTCGACGACGCCGGAATTGCGCTGCACAAACTTGCGCTTGAAGCACCCAGCTTGGACGACGTGTTTGCCGACGCCACCGGTCACCGGCTGGAGGGCGCTGCTGCTGCGGCGACATCGGGCGCGCCGGCCACAGCAGGAAAGCGCGGCCGCCGGCGGCCCGGCAAGTGACCGCCATCGCGCTGCCAGTGGCGGACCACTCGTACGACATTTCCGTCGTACGCCAGTCGTTGACGTTGGCGAAACGGTCGATCAAATCGACACTTCGCCAACCGCCTCAGTTTGTGCCCGGTTTGGCATTCCCGATGTTGCTGTGCGCGGTTAATACCGCGAGCCTTTCGAAAGTATTTCGGAATCAAGGTGGGACGTCCGGCTATCTAAATTTTGTGTTGGTATCGGTGATCATCCAAGGCGTGCTGTTTTCCGCGTCGGGTGCGGGCATGGACGTGGCCACCGATATTCAAGACGGATTTCTGGATCGTTTGATCTCGTCGCCATTGGCTCGACCGGCCATTCTGATCGGCCGAATTGGTGGCTCTGCCGTTCTCGGCTTCATGCAAGGCTCGCTGTTCATGGTCATATTGGCCCTTTTTGGCGCACGGGTCATGGGCGGCCCCGCGGCCATTGTCACGATCCTGTTGGGCACAGTGCTACTCGCTACCGCAATTGGCGGCGCCTCGTCGGCATTGGCGCTTCGCACTGGGTCAGCCGAAGCGGTGCAAGCATTTACACCCATGTTTTTCACCCTCATCTTCCTGTCTTCAGCGTTTTATCCGAAGGAGAAAATGAGGGGCTGGTATAAGCAGATTGTGGTTCACAATCCCTTGTCGTGGTTCATTGAAGCCATGCGCGAACTCGTCGTGAAGGGGTGGTCATGGTCGGCAGCCGGTAAGGCCATCGGCATACCGCTAGTTCTTGTCGTCCTCGGCGTCACCTGGGCGGGCCGCATGCTGGCGTGGCGTTTGCGAGGTGCTGAATGACTGCATTCGCAACGGTCCCTGCCCGAGCGGTTGACGTTCGTTGGGAAGCTCACGGCGGTCAATTCATGCCGGTGGCGTTGGCTGTAGCCCGACGAAATTTGCTGAGCATTCGGCGAGCGCCAAGCGTGTTTGTGTCCTCGTTGATGTTCCCCATCATGTCGATTATCACGATGTCGGGGGCCTACTCCGGTGTGGCCCTCGTGCCCGGTTTTCCAGCGAATTCAATGGCCGCATGGATGCTCGGATTCACAGTCGTGCAAGCCTCCGCGATGGTGGGCATGTCGTCAGGGCTCGGGTTGATCCGCGATATCGAGACGAAGTTCTACGATCGACTGTTGCTGGCGCCCATCAATCGGGGAAGTCTTATAGGCGGGCTCTATCTGGCGGTATCGGCCCGCGTTGTGGTGCCGTTCGCCATCACGCTCGGGCTCGCGATGGCTACGGGGGCACGGTTTTACTCGAATCCCGTTCTCGGCATTTTGTGCGTCTTTGTCGCCGCCGAGGGGTCAGCACTTTTGGGGGCCGGATACGGCATTGGCATGGGGTTACGGTTGCGCACTTTTGCCGCCGCCCCCATTATGTTCATGACGGTGTTCGTGGTCATGTTCTTGTCGCCGGTGCAAGTCCCGCTCGGCTACATCTCGGGTTGGTTGCACCACATAGCGGTGGCCAATCCGATCACTCGAGTCACGTCGCTAGCACGAGCTGGGCTCACCCACGATGTGAAAATTGGTGACGTCGTAGTCGGCCACGGTGGCATCACCACCCGCACGCTGGCAGAAGCAGTTGGCGTGTTGGTGCCGAGCATCATTTTG
Source organism: Acidimicrobiia bacterium (assembly GCA_043782545.1). Lineage (GTDB taxonomy): Bacteria > Actinomycetota > Acidimicrobiia > Acidimicrobiales > JBBRKR01 > JBBRKR01. The sequence continues at coordinate 5,579 of JAYWAI010000031.1, read as the reverse complement.
TTGGCCTGGTTCGCCGTTCGAGGCATGCGCAAACTCGACAACTAGTTAGAAATCTCTACGCAGCCGTTCGCATTGGGTGGGCGCGCGTGGCATGATGCAGACCTCCACATCGAATCGGGGGATTCCCATGCAAGTGTCTGTAACTGTCAACGGACAAAACCAATCGCACGACGTCGAACCACGCACTCTCCTCGTCCATTTCTTGCGCGACGCCTGTGGTTTGACGGGCACCAACGTTGGTTGTGACACCAGCTCATGCGGCGCGTGCACCATCCACATCGATGGTGAAAGCGTCAAAAGCTGCACCGTGCTTGCCGCCCAAGCTGATGGCGCCGCGGTCACCACGATTGAAGGCCTCGCTGCGGCCGATGGCACGCTGCATCCAATGCAACAAGCGTTCCACGAAAATCACGGCTTGCAGTGCGGCTATTGCACCCCTGGCATGGTGATGGCGTCGATTTCACTGCTCGACGAGAATCCGCACCCGACCGATCAAGAAATACGCATCGGGCTCGAAGGCAACTTGTGTCGTTGTACTGGTTACCACAACATCGTCAAGTCGGTGCTGGCAGCGGCGGGCGCTTCGTCATGACAATGACCGAAGATGTTGTTGCGACACCGTTTATCGGGTCACGGCGTCTTCGGCGGGAAGATCCAGCGCTACTGACCGGGGAAGCCAAATACACCGACGATATTGCCGCCGTCGGGGCGTTGCATCTCGCCGTGTTGCGTTCCCCTCACGCTCATGCTCGCATCGTCAGCATCGACGTTTCAGGCGCACTCGCGATCCCTGGCGTGGTGGCCGCCTATACCGGCGAAGATCTCGCATCGCAGTGGGCGGGACCCATGCCGTGCGCGTGGCCAGTAACAGCCGAGATGCACAACCCGGCTCACTACCCGCTGGCGTCTGGCAAAGTTGCCTACGTGGGCGACGGCGTCGTAGCCGTGTTGGCTGCCAATCATGTGGCGAGCCGCGATGCGCTCGACGCCATCGTGGTCGAATACGACGTGTTGCCAGCCGTGATCGATCTCGAAGACGCGCTCAGCGATCGAGTGGTCATTCACGAATCAGCCGGCACTAATCGCTCATACATTTGGGAATTGCACCCGCAAGGCAAGGACACTGTCGACGCGGTGTTCAACGCTGCCGCACACACTGTCAAAGAGCGTTACATCCAACAGCGCCTCATTCCTGCCGCCATGGAGCCACGTGCCGTGCTGGCGATGCCGCAGCCTTTCGGCGGCGACTACACGCTCTACACGTCTACTCAAGTGCCCCACATTCTCAAAATCATGGCCGCGCTTACTGTTGGTATCCCGGAGCATTTGTTGCGAGTCGTTGCCCCCAGCGTGGGCGGCGGGTTTGGCTCCAAGCTCAACGTCTACGCCGAAGAACTCTTGTGTTTGGCGCTCGCTCGTAAACACCGTTGCGCGGTGCGCTGGGTTGAGGAGCGCACCGAAGCTGCGGTGGCCACCATTCAAGGACGCGGCCAGATTCAAGACATTGAACTGGCTGCCGACGCCGACGGCAAAGTGCAAGCAGTTCGAGTGCACATCCTGGGTGACATGGGCGCATACCTCCAACTGGTCACGCCCGGCGTGCCGCTTCTGGGGGCCTTCCTATACGCCGGCGTTTATGACGTGCCGAATTTCTCGTTCGTGTGCGAGAGCGTGTTCACAACGATGACGCCCACCGACGCCTATCGCGGCGCTGGTCGGCCTGAGGCCACGTACGCCATCGAGCGGGCCATGGATGCGTTGGCGGCCAAGTTGGGCGTCGACCCTGCGGAATTGCGCAAGCAAAATATGATCCAAAAGGATCAGTTCCCCTACACCGCCATGACCGGGCTCACGTACGACTCCGGCGATCACGTCAAGGTGCTCGAACAAGCTCAAGCACTAGTGGGTTACGAGGCGTTGCGGGCCGATCAAGCCGCCCGTCGGGCTGCTGGCTCGACGAAGCATTTGGGCATCGGCGTGTCGAGCTACTTCGAGATGTGCGGCCTGGCCCCATCCCGAGTGTTGGCATCGCTGAACTACTCGGCTGGCGGCTGGGAAGCAGCCACCGTGCGCGTGCTACCCACGAACAAGATTCAGGTTGTCACCGGCGCCACACCCCACGGCCAGGGCCACGAAACGTCGTGGTCGATGATCGTGGCTGATCGCCTGGGCGTATCGCCCGACGATGTCGACGTGCTGCATTCCGATACGGCGTTGAGCCCGCTCGGCCTTGATACGTATGGCTCCCGCTCGCTCGTAGTCGGTGGCGTTGCTATCACCATGGCGTGCGACAAAGTGATCGACAAGGCACGCAAGATCGCCGCGCACCAACTCGAATGTTCAGAAGACGATCTCGAGTTTGTGAACGGCACATTTAGCGTGCGCGGCTCAGCAGACAAGTCGATGCCGCTGGCCGGTATTGCGTTCGCGGCATTCACGGCGCACAACTTGCCCGACGGCATGGAGCCCAACCTCGAGGCCCACACCACCTATGACCCCCCCAACTTTTCGTGGCCTTTCGGCACGCACATCTGCGTGGTGGAAATCGACGAAGAGACCGGTTTCACGTCGGTGCTCAAGTATGTGGCCATCGACGATTGTGGCAATCAGATCAACCCACTCATCGTGGAAGGCCAAGTGCACGGCGGCATCATCCAAGGGCTAGCGCAAGCGCTCTTCGAAGACGCCGTGTACGACACGGATGGCAACTTGAAGTCGGGGTCGTTCGCTGAATACCTCGTGCCGTCGGCCGCTGACGTGCCGGGCCTTACGCTTGGCCACTCGGTCACGCCGTCGCCCACGAATCCGCTCGGCGTCAAAGGCGTCGGCGAAGCCGGCACCATTGGTGCGGCACCCGCAGTTATGAACGCCATTGTTGACGCATTGAGTCCATTTGGCATTACCGATATCACTATGCCGGCTTCACCCAATCGGGTGTGGGCGGCTATCCAGAACGCAAGAAAATAAACAAGGGGACCCGAAGAAATGATTCCTGCACCATTTGAATACCAGCGTGCCAGCTCGGCTGAAGAAGCCATCAGCCTCATTGGCCAAGCTGGCGACGAAGCGAAGTTTTTGGCCGGCGGCCATTCGCTGTTGCCGTTGATGAAACTGCGCTTGGCGCAGCCCACCATGTTGATCGACATTGGTCGTCTCAAGGACCTTTCCTACATCCGTGACGCAGGTGACCACATTGCCATTGGTGCCCTTACCCGCCACCGTGACGTGGAAACCTCGGCATTGCTCAAGGAGCACGTTGGTTTGCTGGCGCACGCGGCGTCGTTTGTTGGCGACCCGCAGGTGCGTCACCGCGGCACTATTGGTGGCTCGATCGCTCACGCCGACCCTGCCAGCGACCTGCCCGCCACCGTGCTGGCGCTCGCCGGTTCACTCGTTGTGCAAGGCCCCAACGGCCAGCGCGTTATTGCCGCCACCGACTTCTTCAAAGGTTTCCTAGAGAGCGATCTCGCCGCCGACGAAATGCTGACCGAAGTTCGCATTCCCAAGTACACGGGGGCGGGCTGGAGTTTCCAGAAGTTCAACCGTCGTGCCCAAGATTGGGCCATCGTGGGTGTTGCTGCCATCAAGCACAACGGTTACGTAGGTGTGTCACTGGTCAACATGGACCAGACGCCGCTGCGCGCTTCGGCCGTTGAAGCAGCTGTTGCTGGCGGCGCATCTGCTGTCGATGCTGCGGCGTTGGCAGCGAATGGTGCGTCACCGTCGAGCGACCTGAATGCCTCGGCGGAATACCGCCAGCACCTCGCCCGCGTGCTCGTGCGTCGTGCGCTCACCGAATCAGGCGTTGCCTAACTGTTTGGTTGGCGGCACCCGCCTCGCTATTGGCGTTGTTCTACAAAGCAAACTGGATAAACGTGCGCGTCGCAATATGCGGTGCCATGCGTTCGCTGCGCACAGCAATGTGGGCGGCATGAGTGTCGTAAGCGCGCCACCCTTCGGCGTCGTCGAAATCGGCAACAACGGCGAAATCGGCTCGGCCATCGCCGAGCGCTAAGTCAGACCCGACTGAGTATGTCCGAATTGATGAGATGATGGCGGGCAACTCCAACAGGCCCGCAGCCACATGAGCGATGTCGGCCAACGTCGTATCTGGTTTCCACTCGATCAGGACAACGTGACGGATCATATCCGCAGCGTAACCTGAAGCCGATGACTCCCTCCTCGTCGGTCCCCGAATCAGTCGAAGCTGTCGCCGCCGCGTTGGCCGCGCATAACTACCTCGCCGACGATGGTTTGGCCACCTCGATTTTCTTGTCGTTGCGACTGCATCGGCCGCTGCTGCTTGAAGGCGAGGCGGGGGTTGGTAAGACGGAAGTGGCCAAGGTACTCAGCGCGATGACCGGCGGAGAACTCATCCGGCTTCAATGCTACGAAGGCATCGACGTGAGCCAGGCCGTGTACGAATGGGACTATTCACGCCAGCTCCTGCACCTCAAGGCCGCCGAATTGGCAGGCGAAACAAGCGGCGGTTCAGCGGCGCTCGAAGCCGGTCTGTATAGCGAAAAATTCTTGGTTCGCCGTGCTTTGCTTCGTGCGATCGACCATCGTGAAGGCCCTCCTCCGATCTTGCTGATCGATGAAGTCGACCGGGCCGACGACGAGTTTGAGGCGTTCCTGCTCGAAGTGCTCAGTGACTACTCGGTAACCGTCCCCGAGATCGGCACCTTCGTGGCCAAGACGCCGCCGATCGTGATCATCACGTCGAACCGAACCCGCGATGTGCATGACGCGCTCAAGCGCCGTTGCCTGTATCACTGGGTGGAGTTCCCGAGTTTCGATCGGGAAGTGCAGATCGTCAATATGCGGGCGCCGCAAGTGAGCGCCCAATTGGCTCGTCAGGTTTCCGGTGCCGTTGCGGCGTTGCGCGACCTACATCCGTACAAGTCGCCGGGTGTCGCTGAGACGATCGACTGGGCCGTGTCGTTGGCCACACTTGGGCAGGTGACGCTCACCGAAGCCAACGTGGCTGCCACGTTGGGCACCGTGTTGAAGTATCGCGAAGACCAAGACAAGGCGCGCAATCACGGGTTGCCAGAAATCTTGCGCGCCGCCTTTGCTCGCGGGTAGGTCGGCGAAATGACAGCCGGAGACCCGGGGCGCATCGCAGTCGCGTTTGCCCGTGTATTGCGCGACGCAGGGTTGGCCGTGCCGATTGGTTCGGTGCTCACCTACGTCGACGCACTCGGTGCTGTCGGCCTCGAAAATCGTCATGATGTGTACTGGGCTGGCCTCGCCACACTGGTGCGCCGACGTGAGGAAATCGTCACCTACGACCGGGCGTTCGCGGCATATTGGGATCAACGTTGGACGATCGTGGAAGCCGTCCAAGTACAAGAGGAACACATCACGTTGCTCACCGACGACGAGGAATCCGGCGGCGAAAACGACGACGGCACGGAGCCAGAAGAAATCGATGGACCGGTACTCACCGTGCGGTTCTCGACCGAGGAAACCTTACGCCAGAAGGATTTCGCCGACTACTCCGCAATCGAATTGGCCGAGGCTCGCAAGCTCATGGACACACTGCGACTGGCCGGCGCGCTACGCGAATCGCGCCG
>JAYWAI010000030.1:0-19491 GCA_043782545.1 Acidimicrobiia bacterium | reverse complement strand
TGCAGTTCCGATCTAATGCGTTGGCGCAGGAGAAGACGGGCGAATTTTGGGTAAACGGCCGCATGATGCGCACCGGTGCATGGCTACTCACTGCGATGGTATCGATCCTGGTCCAAGAGCAACTCACGAACACGTCGTGGCTCAACGACAACACCAACGGAACGGCCGAGATCATCAAGGAATCCAACGGCCACGATGTGAGCCGACTATGTCGCATTGCTGACGTTGAAGAGGCACTCGTGCGCGACGCCACACGCCGCATCGCCCGTGCGAATGGTGCCAGCATTATCGAAGATCTCGGCATTCAAATGAACCGCAACTCAACCCTGTGTAGCTATCTCGAAAAACTGATCTGGCTCGGGCTGCTCGACAACAATGTGTACGCTCCGTTACGCAACGCCACCGCACAAGGCCGCGCCGAATTCGCTACCGCCTTTTTCGGCCTGCTGGCCCAACGCCCAGAGCTCGGGGGGCTGAGTACCGTAATCCTGTATCGCACGTTGGGCGAGTCGCTCCCCAACGGCGCAGTCGCAGCTGCGGTGCTGTGGGGCGCGTGTCATACCTGCGTTCGCAACAACCCCGACGGCGTAGAGCGCGCCGGATTTGGAGAAGGCCTCGAAGCGAGCGAGCGACTCTTTGACGCCGTCATCAGCAGCGCATCGGGTGTCGTGATTACCGACGACAATTACGACGCCTCAGCGACCCGTCTACGCACATCCGATAGCCGAATACATCTTGTTATTCCCGAATTACTGGACGAATTGCGCGAGCTAGCCCGTGTCGAAATTCCCGGCACCGACCCTGAATGGCCATTCGTTTTGTCCGCTGATGAACGACGATCCAAGTCGGTTGCCGCCCGCCTCGAGATGGCGTAACACCCCGCAGATATGCGAGCGGCGGCCCGCCTGGCTACGCTCCAACAACCGCCAAATTGAGGAGCCCCCATGCCCTACGACGTCGCCAACGACCCACGCTTGGACCCACGGGTCAAAAACATGCTGGCCCTCCTGCCCACCCTGCCGATGGGCGATGTGGCGTCACGCGACGAAATGCTCGCCGAAGCAAACTCCGACGAGTTCAAAGCCATGACGGCCAACTTCAAGATGTTTATGGATGCCTGCGATACCGACGCCGTTGTAACGTCGGCCGGGCTGCGCACCACTGAACACCAGCTCGTTTCCCAACCTGACGGCAACACGATAAATCTTCGTTTCATCCGACCCGACACCGACGAAACCGTGCCGTGCGTGTATTACATCCACGGTGGCGGCATGTCGACCTTGTCGTGCTTCGATGGCAACTATCGAGCGTGGGGCAAGATTATTGCTCATAACGGCGTGGCCGTGGCCATGGTCGATTTCCGCAATGCAGTGAGCCCTTCATCGGTGCCTGAAGTTGCGCCATTTCCCGCCGGCCTGAATGACTGCGTGTCTGGCCTCAAATGGTTGCACGCCAATGCCGGCACGTTCAATATCGACCCGGGGCGCGTGATCGTGGCCGGTGAAAGTGGGGGCGGCAATCTCACGTTGGCCACCGGGCTCAAGCTCAAAGCCGATGGCGACCTCGGCCTCATCACCGGCCTGTACGCACTGTGCCCGTACATCGCCGGCCAATGGCCATTGCCGCAGCACCCGTCTTCGACGGAAAACAACGGCATCCTGCTCGACTTGCACAACAACCGAGGTGCGATGTCCTACGGCATCGAAGAATTCAACGCGGGCAACCCGCTGGCATGGCCCAGTTTTGCCAGCGACGCTGATGTGCAGGGTCTCCCGCGCACCATGATCAGTGTCAACGAGTGCGATCCGCTTCGCGATGAGGGCATCGCGTTTTACCGCAAGCTCATGGCCAACGGAGTCGACGCTCGATGCCGCCAAGTCATGGGCACCATGCACGGCACCGACATTTTCCCGGTGTTGTGCCCCAACATAAGTGCCGACACCGCACGCGACATCGCCGGTTTTTGTAAGGCCTAGCGCTCAAATTTGACCGTGTTGATATTTAGCCGACTTCAGCGAGTACTCGGCCGCCATTGCCGATCTGCGCGCTCGAATCATTGGTCAGGACCTCGATCAGCAAGCACGAGCCGGAAAGATTTCCGGAGGCGTCGAGTTTTGGGCCGCAGTGATTATCGCGCCGATGTCCGCGATGCTCATGGCGATCACTTTGCGACGAATGCGGGTTCCTGAACCCGTTGCGCTGCTTCTCACTGCGGGGTGGGCGCTGGCCGGCCCACTCGCCACTACGGGAGCTCGAGGACTGTGGCAACACGGTCCGGCGGGCCGCGCACTGGTGGCGGCGACGTTGGGCGTCGTGGAAGTAGAACGACGAAGTCGCACCCCACAATCACTCACGTGGCCGCTGCTGCTCACCGGCCTTGCGGCTGCCTACGGCCTGTACATTCGCCCTGCGACTGGAGTCGCCGGCTTCCTGCTCATCATCGCCGCTGCGTGGCTCGTTGTGCGTGCTGGCCGTGGTCGATCGATCGGCTGGCTCGGCCTGGGAGCGATTTGGGCGCTACGCCCTATTTCCTCACCCGCGCAGCCCCGCGTCGGGCGGGTACCAATCCCCCACACGCACCGAGGCACCCACCTGAGTAATATTCAACGCGGCCTCGCCGGCCTGTTGTTCAGCCCGGGCCGCGGACTGTTTGTGTGGTGTCCATTCCTCCTGGCGGCGGTCCTCACCGGGTGTTGTATTTTCGGCATTCGATCGGCAACCGGCTACTCACCACCGTGTCGAACACGTTCACGAATCTCAATCTCACCGACATGGAAACCGGGTACAAAGCCTTCCGCCTCGAGACGCCTCGCGAACTCGACTTACGTGAAAAGCGATTCGGCATCAAACCGGAAATCACGGCCAAAGTTGCTGCGCTCGGCGTGCCCATTGACGAAGTTGGGATTTCGTATTCTGGCCGAACCTACGCAGAAGGAAAGAAGATCGGCTGGCGCGACGGCGTCCGAGCGTTTGTCTGTATCGTCAAATATTCGGTGCTATGTCAACGCAGGTTTCGCGCGAAAAGGCTGTGAAGCCGTTCCCAATGACGTTCGGCATCAGGAGCGCTGTAGAGCGGCCCGCGCCCGGGAAAGGCAAACCCGTGATGTGTGCCCGGGTACCACTCGACTCGCGCCCGAATGGGTAGCGAGGCGAGGTGGGCTTCGAGACCGTCGATCACTTCTTTCGGTGCGTATTCGTCAAATTCGGCACAGGCAAAATACAACTCGCCTTTCACTCGTTCGGCCAGATGCGCCGGTGAGGTTGGGCCAAACAAACGCACCCCGTAGAGCGACGCTGCAGCCTGAATTCGATCGGGAAATGTGCCGGCCATCGCAAAAGAAAATGGCCCGCTCATGCAGTAGCCCATGCACCCAATGCGTTCACTCGCGGCGGCGGGGTCGGCGTCCACGTAGGCCAGCATTGCCTCGGTGTCTGACGCGATGAGTTCGTCGGACAAAGTCGACATCAGCGCAAACATTTGCTCGAACGTTTCGCCGTTCCCCGCGAAAACATTGAACTCTCGAGTCGAGCGGTAATACAGGTTGGGGAGCACCACGTAGTAACCAGCGGTGCCAAGCCGACGGGCCATGTCGCGCAACTCCTCACGCCAACCCGGGGCGTCCATATAGAAGAACACGACGGGGTGCGGGCCTCCCTCTTCCGGGTGCGTGATGAACGTATTCATGGCCCCGTGCGCAGTTTGGATGTCGAGTTCAAGTTCAATCATGTTGCGAACCTAGCCGCGGCGTAACAAGGTCATGTGCTGGCTGGCTCGACCCGAGCCGATTTACCGATTACGTTCAGTATGCGGCAACGGCAATCGTCGAAGGCAGTCAGCTCAGGAGTGTTAAGAATGTCCACGATTCAGTCGCTCGGTTACGTCCGAATGAGTGCGCCTGACGTCGACGCGTGGCGCACTTACGGCACAAACGTTCTCGGGTTGCAGGTCGCCGAGGAACTCGGCACGAACGGCGGCGACGGCACACTTTTTCTCCGCCAAGATGAACGCAGCTATCGCCTCGCCATCACGCCCGGCGCGCCGGGCACCACCACATTTGGTTGGGAGGTCGCCAACCGGGGTGCCCTCGAGTCGCTGGCGGCGGCCCTCGACGCCAACGGGTACGAGGTCGAGCAGGCGACCGACGAGTACGCCCAATCCCGGATGACGGTCGGCATGATGTTGAGCGTCGACCCCGCTGGGAATGCGTGTGAGTTTTACTACGGGCCCTCGAGCGACAAGGACAACTTCGTCTCGCCAATCAACGCCAGGTTCACCACTGGCGACATGGGCCTCGGTCATGCTTTCGTGATCGTGCCAGAAGGCAAAGCCTTCGAGCGGTACTACTCGCAACTCGGGTTCAAAGTCAGTGACTACATTTCGCTGTCGCCCGGCGTAGTCGGCACGTTTATGCATTGCAACACCCGCCATCACACACTTGCCTTTATTGAGATTCCCGGCGTGTCCGTGCTGCAACACGTCATGCTCGAAGTCGATTCGATGGACACCGTTGGACGCAGTTACGACAAGTGTCTCGCCGGAGCGGCCCCGATATTGAAGACCCTCGGGCGTCACACCAATGACCAAATGTTTTCGTTCTACTCAAAGAGCCCGTCAGGCAATGCTGTTGAATTCGGTCACGGCGGCATTCAAGTCGATGACGCTACCTGGACAGTGCAGCACTTCAACGCGCCGAGCTATTGGGGCCATGCGAGCCCGACTCGCCCCGAGGCCGCTCCGGTGTAACGAATGGATGTCACGAATCGTCTCTGGCCTAAGGGCATGCGGAAGCCTGTCGCGGCCAGACTACGAAAAGTCATTCTTGACAGTGAGTAATGGGAGGTCGTTCGCTGGGTGGGCGGCCACGACATCGGGCACTGCCGTCGGGATCGGTTCGCAGCGGCTCGACGCACCTTCGCCGACACCGCGTCAATGTTTCGGCATTGGTCTGACTTACGGCGCCCACGCCGACGAGAGCGGCACGGCTCACGAGCCATCCGAAACGACAGCCACGTACCCACAAGTTCCAGAATCCGTCCCCACAGATCCCCAGAAAAATGGGTCCCCGAACCGGGGGAAACATCGACACCAAAACGTACCGCCCCGGCCCCCAGAAAGCGGGACCGCTTTTTCTGGGGACGCCCGGGTACCGTTCCGGCGTTCTGGCGGCGGGGCCGGTACCGCTGACTCTCGTGCCTGGTGTCATGCGGCGGCTCAAGGAACCCAAACCAAAAAGCCCGAAAGTAAACTCATGACTGCCATCGACGCAACCAAAGACACCGCTGCTTTGACTATGACGATCACCTCACGTTTCGACGCAAACACGGCCAGAGTGTGGCAAGTGTGGGCCGACTCTCGACAGCTCGAATGTTGGTGGGGCCCGCCGACCTATCCAGCCACCGTGGTCGAACACGACCTTCGCTCCGGCGGCCGTGTCACGTATTTCATGACCGGCCCACAAGGAGATCGACACCACGGCTGGTGGATCTTTCGTGAGATCAACGAACCGGCGTCGCTGCAGTTCGAAAACGGTTTCGCCGACGACGCCGGCACCCCAAGCCCCGGCACGCCGATCACCATCATTGACGTGACTCTGATCGCTCTGTCGTCGTCCCAAACCGGAATGCGCGTGACAACCACGTTCCCGTCATCCGAAATCATGGAGCAACTCATCACCATGGCCATGCTCGAAGGCATGACGCTCGCTATCGGCCAAATCCCAGAATTGCTCGCCAATCGCGCTGGCACATTGACCTGACCTATGGGCTCGCTCGCGTCTGCGATTCCACCTCGCATCACTCTGCGTCGACGCGGTCGATCAGTCGCCCTCCCAGGGATTGACAATAAGGATTCCGGTGTCGGTGAAATCAGCAACATTTCGAGTGGCGAGGAGCGCTCCGTGGCTTCGACATGTGGCAGCGATTTGGGCGTCCGCCATGCTGATCGGTCGGCCGGTTCGCTCGCGGTGCGCAACGATGTCGGCGTAATGAGCAGCGGCTGTCTCGTCAAAAGGGGATATACGGTGTTCGAAGTCGTTGGACAAGAGTTCCTCGACGCGTTCGGCGAGGGCGACTTTTCGTTGTCTGTCGGGGAGTCGAGCGACTCCGTAGAGCAGTTCGGCAACCGTGATCGCGGTGAGGTAAATCTCGGCGGCGGGTTGCCCGTCGACCCAATCAACGACCGCAGCCGCTGGCTCTGGCCGCATGAGTTCGGACACGACGTTGGTGTCGAGGACAATCACGGTAGTTCGGCGGCTCGCGGTAATTCGGTGCGCGGCGGCATCTCAAGTTCGGCTCCACCGATTGTTGCGAATCGTTGCCGGATTCGGCTTCCAAGTCGGTCTTGGCTTGCCGGCCCGGCCAGCACGTCACGCAGAATCGCTCGTACCTCGGCCTCCATCGACCGACCTTGTTCAGCGGCCCGGACCCGCAAACGAGCACGTAGTTCGTCGTCGAGATCCCGAATGGTGAGTGTTGCCATGACCGTCCTCCTCTACAACAAGATTGCTAGCAGTGCGAGCAATGCTAGCAGCTGTTGCCAGCAGTCATCGGCGCTCCTGATCAAAGCGTCCCAGTTCAGCCAGCCGCGGCCGCCGAAACGTCAGCTGAGTTCGCGAACGCGAACGGTGTCGACGTGCTGTTGGAAGCCGGCGACTTTGCCGCCGCGCATCGTCCACACGTGGGCGATCTTCACGACGGCCGGCGTTCCGGTGGTCTTGTGCTTCCAGGTGTAGGTCCCGAGCATCACAACAGTGTCGCCCTCGGCGACAAATTGATCTGGTGCCACCGCGAATTCGTCGCCGATCTCGCCCAGGCGCATAAACACACCTTCGAGCACCGCATGACCACCAACGTACGTGCCGGCGAGCGGAAAACCGTCGGCCTCAACCCACCGAACATCATCGGCCATGCTGCCCAGAACGGTCGGTACATCGCCGCTAGCGAAGCAGGCGTAAAGGTTTTCAATGATCTCTTTGTTCGTTACCATCTCGAGGACTCCTTGTGTCTGGGGCGACCGTGCGTCTCCCATAGTGTAAGGCGTTCGTTCGGTGCGTGAGTCGCTGCCGATACTGCATCAGGTCTTGACGATCGAGCATCGGGCCAGTATCGGCGTCGTGTATCGGCACCTCGCTGGATGCGCCCAAATCCCGGCGTGGGAGTCCCATCAGGCACCTTCACAGGTCAGAACTCACGGTAGCAACAGGCCAATATTCTTGGCCGCGGAAAGCCCTGGAAATCTGGCGATGAAATGGATGTCTCGCAACACCAATCATCCCAAGTCAGAGGGCATTTCACACGGCAATTTACATCAGATAGGAAACATCGCGGCTAACTTCGCAAGAGTGTTGCATGAGACAGATTGGAGTTTGAATGCCGAACGCCGAAGCATTTCGGGAGATTGTTGAAATGCGCCATTCTGTACGCGATTTCCTGCCCGTAGCGGTCGCCGACGAGACCATCCGCTCGGTTCTCGCAGATGCGCAACTTTCGCCTTCAAACTGCAACACGCAGCCGTGGGATGTGCACATCGTTTCGGGAGCGAAGCGCGAGGAACTAAGCAAAGCTATGCTCGCAGCCAGCGCCAAGGGCGAATTCTCGATGGACTACGGTTTCGATACGGCCGATTTCTACGATTGCTACAAAGCGCGATCCGATGCGCAGGGAGCGCAATATTACGAAGCGCTTGGCGTCAAGCGTGAAGACTTTGACGCACGCCGCACGGCGAGCAATCGCAACCTGACCTTCTTCGGCGCGCCCCATGTAGCCTTGCTGTTTGTCCCGCCATTCGGCGACAGCGTGCGGGCAGCGGCCGACGTTGGCATGTATGGTCAGACATTCCTACTGTCGTTGGTAGCCAACGGTCTGGGCGGGATTCCGCAAACGATGCTGGGCATGTTTACGGAGCCGGTTCGGGAAGTCTTGAATCTTCGAGACAAATCAAAACTTTTGTTTGGTATCTCCTTCGGCTATGAAAATACGGATAGCGCCGCGAACCGTTTCCGTATTGACCGCGCCGCAATAAACGACACAGTGACATTCCACGCCTAAAGGGGTGGCGAGGTCGTCGAGTCGAGGAAGTTGACGATCAGCCCGGTCCTTCGGCGCGCGTGAGTTTTCCCGCTGTGACCAAAAGGCTCGATTTCTGGGCCGAACTAGGCTCTGAGCTCGGGGTTTTTGGCGGAGGTGGACGGGAATCGAACCCGCCAGACGGGGATCGCCCGTCTCAACCGCTTTGAAGGCGGCGGAGCCCACCAGGTACCCAGACACCTCCACGAAACATCATCGGCCCGCCGCACCATTACGGCGGGCGAGCCAACGACAAACAACTACACCGAGAGCAAATCGCGTGCGCCGGTATCGCTCGACGGGTGCCGCAACTTCGACATAGCCCGAGCTTCAATCTGACGGATGCGCTCACGAGTCAGGTTGAAATGTTCGCCCACTTCTTCAAGCGTGCGGGGTTCGCCCCTATCGAGCCCAAAGCGCAGCTTGAGAATCTCACGCTCACGCTCATCGAGTGGCACCAACAGGCGGCCGATCTCTTCGGGCAGCAACGCTGTGGCGGCCACTTCAAACGGTGACTCGGCTGATCGATCTTCGACCACGTCGCCCAACTCGGCGTCGCCGTCTTCACGCAGCGGCTCGCTCAGCGACAACGGCTCGGCGGCAAAACGCAATGCTTCGGTGACTTTGTCCTCTGGCATTTCGACTTCGGCCGACAGCTCGGCGAGCGTGGCTTGACGGCCCAGCTTGAGCTCCAGGCGGCTGCGCGCCTTCTGCAAACGAGCCAGCGTGTCGCCAGCGTGAACTGGGAGGCGGATCGTGCGGCCGGTGTTGGCAATACCACGAGTGATCGCCTGACGGATCCACCAGGTGGCGTACGTCGAAAATTTGAAACCCTTGCGCCAGTCGAACTTCTCGACGGCGTGCATAAGGCCCAAGTTGCCCTCTTGAATCAAGTCGAGCAACGGCAAGCCGGATGCCTGATATTTCTTGGCGATTGAAACCACCAAACGCAAGTTGCTCTGAACGAATGTGCGCTCAGCATGCTCCCCCTCGCGAGCCATGCGGCGCAGTTCCCGCTTCTTGGCCGGTGTTACATCCTTGCCCGCTTTGTCGAGTTGTGCTCGCGCCTCGGTACCAGCCTCGATGGCTTTCGCCAAACGAACCTCGTCGTCTTTGGTGAGCAATGGGTATTGCCCAATGTCTGTGAGATAGAGACGGACGAGATCTTCTTCGTCACGGTCAACGCGGTCCTTAGCCAACTTGCACCTTCTGGGGTTGCTTCAACACGCAGCGCGGCGAAAATGCCGACTGCCAAATATCCGGGGGAGGGATTCTGACTCCTAGGATACTTGCGAGGTCAAGGGGTCCCTCAGATTTAGCTAAAAGTAGCTAAAGATTCGAAAGGAAACGCATGGCTGACGAGGTCGAACTCACCATTGTACTCATGATTTTTGACACGACTGATGCCAAAAAACTACTCGGAGTGCTGTCGAAATATGTGGTACTGACCAGAATGCACATGGGATGCCGCGTTATCGACCTCTCGGCGTCGCAATCCACGACGGGTCGATTTGTCATCGTGCAAAAATGGGAATCGCCAGACGCACAACGAATGCACTTCGATTCGCCCACCATGGTCGAGATGGCTCAAGCCTGTCAGGGTCTCCTGGCCACGCCGCCGAGCATCGAATTGCTGGAAGGAATAAGCGCTCACGACCTGATGTAGCAGCCCCAAACGAGCAGCTATTCGGCCGCCGATGCGCTCATCGAGGCCACATCGTTCCACGTCAGCGTGTCGCTCGTCCACAAGGTTTCAAACACGGCGTCGGCGACGTCGCTGAAGCCGTGACGATTGCGGAAGTTGTACAAGCGACGTTGCCGCTGCGCCTTGTAACCCAAGCGCTCCAACCGCCCCATGAGATAGGCGTCCCAGGCCGCGACCTGGGCGAACGACAATTCTCCCTCCGCCGGTGCGTCGGCAAAACCAGCGCTGCGACGGTCTCGCAAACGCAACAGAGCCCGACCCAGCGAATCAGCAGTTTGATTCGGGCCGAAGCTGCGCGGCCGGCGCGGGTCTTCGAACGCTCCACCCTCGATGAGAAACACGATGGGATCAGACGACTGTGTAGTTATCCGGCCCAACGGCGTGGTCTCGTTGATGTGCAACGTGATCGGCTCGTCAGCGCCGAAACCAAGGTTGTCGGCCAGGGGGCCAACTACGTTCATTATCTGTTCCGTTGTGTAATACACCATCCCGAACGTCTCGGGTGTAATAGCAAATGCGGCCATCGCAGCGCCCTAGTCTTCGTCGGCGAACGGGTCGCCCAGCGTCCCATGACCGGCGATGCCACCTGCGGCCAACATTAATTTTGAGAGCCGGCCTTGATGCGCCATCGCCCGATCGATTTCCTCGTCGGTCTCGATGAGGCTTTGCAACATCATCTCGCCGTTACGCCAGTCTTCAAACTCGTCTTGCAGCGCGAACTTCAGGCTGCGTTGGGTCGGCGCATCTGTGATCGACGACGTGTGTTCGAGATGGTAGGTATAGGCAGCAATCTTGGCCGGGATAAGCACCCGAAAGACGCCGACGAGTTTCTCGATCGTCTGATCAGCTGCTTCTGGCTCGGTCAAAGCATCCACGAAGGCCACCAATTCGTCGTTGGCCGGCGCCGTGAGCCGCTCGGGGTTCATCTCGCGCAACTCAGGCAAACGCTTGTGCCACAACTCGGCGTGCCAGGCATGGTGGTAACAGTGCGTGCCCAAACGTAACTTCACGTCGAGCTCAGGCACGGTGGCAACCCAGCCGCCCAACGCCTCGAACAGCTTCATTTCGATCCATTTGTAGTTGCCGACCCGACGGGCACTTTCCTCAACGGTAAATGTGCCCGGCAATTCGCGCCGATCCCATGGGGCGAACGGCTTTCGTGGCTTCTTGGCTTCAGCCATGTCGGCTCCTTCTGCTCGCGCCCCCCGGCGTCCGCGTTTGAACAATGTTTCGATTCATTGTGGCATGCTCGCACCAACGGGGCGTGATCGAAGGAACTCAGCCGCGATAGCCGTTAGTGATTGGCAGTCGGCGGTCTTTGCCAAACGCTTTGGGTGTCACACGAGGCCCGGGAGGACTTTGACGACGCTTGTATTCAGCTAAGTCAACAAGACGGGCAATCTTTTTGACCAATGCCGGGTCAAAGCCTTCGTCGAGCAATTCGCCAGCCGTTTGATCGTCTTCGACGTACGCCTCCAGAATCGGGTCGAGTACGTCATATGCGGGCAAGCTCTGATCGTCGCGTTGGTCAGGGCGCAACTCAGCTGAGGGGGCCTTGTCGAGCACCGAGGTCGGGATAATGCCGCCGCTTATTTCTGGCGATTGTTTGTTGCGCCATCGGCACAGCTCATAGACCAAAAGTTTTTGACAGTCTTTGATGACGGCATACCCACCCGCGGTGTCGCCATAGAGCGTCGAATATCCCACTGATGTTTCGCTCTTGTTGCCCGTCGTGAGCACCAGCCATCCGAACTTGTTGGACAATGCCATGAGGGTGACGCCGCGAATTCGGCTCTGCAAATTTTCTTCAGTGAGGTCGGCCGGTCGACCATCAAACGATGGCGCGAGCATGTCGAGAAGTGCATCGTGGGCGGGTCCGATGGCGATGGTGCGACGCTCGATACCGAAGTTCTTACACAACAGCTCGGCATCGGTGATCGACCCGTCAGACGAATATCGGCTCGGCATCAAGACGCCATGGACATGTTGCGCGCCCAACGCGTCGGCGGCGATTGCGGCCACCAGCGACGAGTCAACGCCGCCCGACATGCCAATGACAACGTCGGAGAACCCGTTCTTTGCCACGTAGTCATGGGTGCCGGTCACTAGTGCTTGGTAGATCTCCTCGATGTCGCCAAGACCCCGTTCTGGCTCGGGGGCCGTCCACAGTTTGGTGGCCGCGTCGTACTCCACAATGGTCATTGTCTCCGCGAATTGGGCGGCTTCGGCCAGCACAACTCCGTGGTCATCCACCACGAACGATCCACCATCGAAGACCAACTCGTCCTGGCCGCCCACTTGATTGACATACACAATGGGACGCCCGACTTCAACGGCGCGTTCGGCGATGACTTCGATGCGCTCCGCGAGTCGGCCGGCATAAAACGGCGACGCGTTGATATTGAACACAATCTCAGCACCGGCGGCGACGAGGTCGGCAATCGGGCCGTGCTCGTGCCAGGCGTCCTCGCAAATACTCACGCCGATCCGCACCCCGTTGACCACAAAAGTAGGTGCCTGACCCACGCCAGGGTTGAAATACCGCTTCTCGTCAAACACTTCTGCGTTGGGTAACAACCGCTTGCGATACGTACCCAGCTCCATGGTGTCGACAACGACCAGCGCTGAGTTGTAGAGCTTGTTGTCGGCCCCGCGCTCGGGAAATCCAATGACCGCAGCGCAGGTGCTCGTGGCCGCCACGAACCGGTCCAACGCATCGTCAGCGTCATCCAGAAAACCGTGCTTCAGTAGGAGATCTTCTGGCGGGTAGCCCGTCAGCGTCAGCTCAGGGAAAATCGCCACATTGCAGCCTTCACGCTCGGCGCGATGCAGCACTTGCAGCGCTTTGGCTGTATTGCCGGCGAGGTCGCCAACAGTGGGATTGATCTGACACATGGCAATGCGCAACACCGGCATCCGGTCAGATTACGGCGCGGCGCCAGAAAGTCCTTGACATAAACCGTTCGTTAGCGAATCATTCGCTCACGATGCATTCTCCCCACGAAGTATTTTTGAGTACCAAGATCGCCCTCACCGGCCGCCTCATCGCCTCTGAGTTCGACGCCCGCCTTGCCAAAAGCGGGGCCAGCAGCACGACCTGGCTCATTCTTTCGGCCCTCATGGGCGCAGCTGACGACTCGGTCGCGATGAGCCAAAAAGACCTTGCCCAAGCGCTCTTTCTGGGCGGCCCAAACATCACCGTGCAACTCGACAAACTGCAACAAGGCGGGCTGATCGCCCGACGCGCCGACGCAGCCGATCGTCGTGTCACCCGGGTCACCATTACGGCCAAAGGCAAGAAGACCTTCACCGGGCTAGCTCGTGTGGTGGGAGATTTTGAGGAGTACGTACAACGCGAGATGAGCGAACGGGAAGCCGCTGGCCTGAGCCGATCACTCGACCGCATCCACTCGGCGCTTAGTCCAGAGTCTGACTGAGCGCGAACGTTTGTAAACGGCGTGTGAATCCCGTGCGATCTTTAGGAGCAGAAACGGCACAACGTGCCACACTTTCAACTATGGAACGCCAGCAGGAATACGTGCTCAGAACTATCGAAGAGCGTGGAGTACGCCTCATTCGGCTGTGGTTCACCGACGTACTCGGTCAACTCAAAAGCGTGGCCATCACCCCGGCCGAGCTCGAGAATGCCTTCGAAGAAGGCGTCCAATTCGACGGCTCGGCCATCGACGGATTCTCACGCGTCCAAGAAGCCGATGTGCTCGCCGTACCCGACGCCAATACGTTTGAGCTACTCCCCTGGGCTGGCACGGAAGACCCCGCCGCCCGCATGTTTTGCGACATAACCAATCTGGACGGCACGCCATTTGATGGCGATCCACGCCAGGTTCTCAAGCGCAATTTGGCCAAGGCTCATAAGGCCGGGTTTACGTTTTTCACCGCTCCCGAAATGGAGTACTTCTACTTTGCATCAAGCGATGCCTCGAGCCCACCAGTACCTCTCGACAGCGGTTCATACTTTGATCTCACCACGGCCGATGTGGCCAGCGACCTTCGCAAACGCACCATCCACACCCTCGAAGCGATGGGCATCCCCGTCGAATATTCGTTCCACGAAGACGCCCCCAGCCAGCATGAAATCGACCTTCGCTACACCGATGCGCTCACCATGGCCGACAACATCATGACGTTCCGTTTGGTGGTCAAAGAGATAGCCATGGAGCGCGGGGTATACGCCACGTTTATGCCCAAGCCACTTGTGGGCGTACAGGGTTCTGGCATGCACACCCACCTGAGCTTGTTCAAGGGCGAGAGCAATGCCTTCGCCGACGACACTGACCCCTACGAACTGTCGGCGACGGCGAAATCATTCATTGCTGGCCTGCTGCGCCACGCCCGAGAGATCACTGCGGTGACCAACCAATTGGTGAACTCGTACAAGCGACTCATCGTGGGCTACGAAGCCCCGGTGCATGTGAGTTGGGCCCGCAACAACCGCTCCGCGCTGGTTCGTGTGCCGGTGGCCCGCAAAGGCAAAACCGACTCGGTGCGCATCGAATACCGGTCGCCAGACCCCGCATGCAATCCCTACCTGGCCTTCAGCTTGATGCTGGCCGCAGGTATGCGCGGCGTGGAAATGGGGTACGAAATTCCCGACGAAACTTCGATCAATCTGTTTGAGCTCCACAGCGACGACTACGGCGATGCAGGTGTCACCCTCTTGCCCACGTCGTTGGATGAGGCGCTCGTCGAAATGGAAAATAGCGACCTGGTGCGCGAGGCACTCGGCGAACATATTTTTGAATGGTTCTTGCGCAACAAGCGGTCGGAGTGGATGGCCTACAAGGCACAAGTCACCCCGTTTGAACTCGCCCGATACCTCCCCAACGTCTAGTCCGATGGACCCACTGCTGGTATTTCCCGACCCGCCGCCGATTGAGGTAGCGCGCACGCTCGATTTCGCCGGCTATCCCTACAAGGCCGTCATGTCAGCCGATCACGCGGCCGAAGTGGAGCCGCCCGACGGTTGGGCCGGTGCGCTCATCAATGCCGATGCCGATCAAGATGCCGCCTTCACATTGGCTCGTGCCCTGCGCAGCCGCGAAATTCCGCTTGCCCCAATCGTGTTGCTTATCGGCGGATCACAACTTGCCGAGCTCGATTCACGGCCCGAATTGTTTGACGACTTCTGCGTTACACCGTTTCACCCGCGCGAGCTCGAGACGCGATTACGGCGTTTGTTTTGGCGCACGGGCGGAGGCTCTCGCCCGGAACTGATCGAGCAGAGTGGCTTGGTGCTCAACACCGAGACGTACCAAGCGTCCATCGAAGGACGCCCGCTTGACCTCACGTACATGGAATACGAATTGCTCAAGTACCTGGCCCAAAACCCTGGGCGCGTCTACACACGCGAGCAACTCTTAAGCCGGGTCTGGGGCTATGAGTATTACGGCGGCGCCCGCACGGTCGACGTGCACGTGCGACGGTTGCGAGCCAAGCTCGGCGAAGAACACGCCAACCTGATCTCAACAGTGCGCAGCGTCGGCTACCGCTTCGGCCAATCCCGGTGGGGCGTTTAAACCGTTACCCGGAGAACGCAGCGATGCGTTCTATGGCCTCTCTGAGCCGGCGGAAGTACGACGCCCGCGATAGGTGCAGCGCACGGGCCGCGGCATCAGGTGAAGCGTTTTCGATCAAATAACCGAGCTCGACGCACGTCCGCAAGATCCGGTCATCAGGCGTGTCAGCGAAACATCGAGCGACCGTCGCCACCACGTTGACCCGGCCAGGATGTCGGGGATCTTTCAGGGCGCTGCGCACGCTGTCGGTATCAAGCGCGGTGGCTTTCAGACGGTGCAATATTCCCGATTCAAAATGCACCAAAACCCGCAGTGCATCAACGATGCCGTTGGGTCCGTTGTCGATCACATAGCACTGCAAGTTCATGCCATGTTTGGTGCAGTCAAGATCAGGGAGATGATGCCCGCCAGCGGCCACGGCAAACTCGATGGCCTCCTTCGTATTCGGATTGATGGGTAAAAACATGTAGCGGGGGCTAGCGACGTTTGAATACAACAGTCCGGCCATGCCCATCATGCCTTGCACTTCGCCCGATTGGTCATGGCTCAAGTTGGTCGCGCAATGCCACAGCACTGAACGATCGCCGTCAGGCAGCGTTCGGGCATATTTCAACCACGGCCCAACCACGAGGTCGTGTTCGGCAACGGCGGGTGCCGTACCCGGCGTCACGTAGACAGCTATGCCAGCGGGAATCCCACTGCTGTGCCGAATAATCGACACCGTGTCGAGGGCATTGCGAAGGAAAACGTCGAGACATTTCCATTCAGACTTGCCACCGTGGTCGACAATGATGTTGCCGACGTATTCGGCGTCGCCGGGCCGCAACACATCGAAATGGTGCTGGCTGTCTTGATTTCCCAGACCCCATTTCAGTGCCTGGTTCGTCGTCAGATGCACTAGTTCTGACACGGCGAACGCACTGGGAAGCGATGGGTTCGAGCTGATCGCATCGGCGATGCGACTGCGCAAATCATCGAGGGTTTCCTTAGCGGCCAACGTCATCGTGGCCCGCAGCGCCCGAGCCACCAGATCGTGAACGGTAAAACCGGTGCCCACCACTTCTACGAAACTGCGCTCCGTGAGCCACTCGACTTCGGCCTCTACGTCGATGTCGGGCAACACCGATTCCAACAAACGGGTCGTAGTCGTGCGGGCCAAGGTCGCAACGGCCAATGTTTCAAGATGCGGTCCGTCGAGCTCATCGTCGACGAGCCGGCGCACGAGCCGATCGACCAACACTGGCGGTGGTTCCGCGTTGGGACCAACGTTGCTCCAATGTGCCTCGGCCGCCAGCGACAACGCCAAGGGCGATCCCTTCGCCCAGGCAATGGCGTGGTCGATTCGGTCCACCTCGGTAACACCACGAGCAGCCAGGAGCAGCCGCGCTTCGGTGTCTGACATCGCTTCGATGGTTAGCTCGACCAAACAGCTCTCCCAACCGCCGGAAAGCCAGCCGCTGTCTGCCCGCTTCCGGGACACAACACAAATGGCCGCTGCCGAAGAAACTTCCATCAACCGGGCCCGGATGTGCCCTCCGAGCGCCTCGAGACGTTCGTACGTGTCGAGCACGACGAGGGGTCGATCGGCGGCGATTGCGGCATCAAGTTGGCGGTCAATCGCCTCGTGATCCACGCCGATTTCACGGCCATCGATCCAGTGCACCGACCACCCGGTATCGGCCGCCTCACGGGCCAAATTGCGCACCAAACTGCTCTTACCAATGCCGCCAGGACCGCTCACGAAGAGCACCACTGCCTGATCCGTAGGGTCCAAAATGCGGCGAGCCACACGCACCGAATCGGCGCGACCAATAAAGCGATCGCGATCAATTTCCGAAATTCGCTCTCGTAGCGAGGTTGCCATGGTGAGACAGAGTACGGGGTGTCTCAACACCGTCTCAGTCATGTCTCAAACCCTTTTCAAAATCCAGACGATGCCGTTAACTAATCACATGGGAATCTTCAAAGGCCTCAAAGACATGAAAGACATGGTTCACGCTGCACCTGAAATGCTCAGCCAAGCGCAAACCATGGCCACCAACGCACAGCAAATGGGCCAGGCCCAAGCCGCTGCGGGTCAAGCACAGATGACGGCGTTCAACACCGTCAATCCTGCCGACCTCGTGCCCATCGCCGGTGTGCCCCTCGAAGCGTACGCGAAGGTCGTGAAACAAGCCGCTGCCTCGGGGAGCACAGAAGCCGTGATGACAGCGCTGGCCGGTGCACAGGGCATCGACGCCGCGGCGTGGGCCGAGGCATATGCCGGTTGGAATGCTCGCATGCAAGGCAACGTCGGCCTCGCCGGCCACTTCGGCCGCGTCTACCAAACCGCATAACTATGGGGTTCTTCAAAGACATCAAAAACCTGAAAGAACAAGCCAACGAGATCGGCCGAAACGCCCCTCCGGTCAAAGACCGCATGGCCGACGCACTGGGCCGAATGCACGCTGCCAACACCATGATGGTCAATCAAACCGCTACGGCTACGTTGGCGGCTTCTGGTCACTCAGCGCGGGCCACGGTGACCACTGCTGCCCCCACCGGTGTCACAATCAACATGCAACACGTATATCGCTTAGAGGTGTTGGTGTTTCCACAAGGCGGCGCGCCATTCCCTTCGATCTTCGAGGGCCCAGTCGCGCCGCATCTCATGGGTTTGTGCCTACCCGGCGCGAGTGTTGAGGTCAGCTACGACCCGACAAATACGGCCAGCGTTTTCCTGGCGGGGCCGAGCTTCTAGCTCCTACCGAGCGCTTCTAGCTCCTACCGAGCGCGCTCACAACCAGTCGTACCGTGCGGGTACCAAATTTCGTGTAGTTACTCGGGCGATTCCGCTTCGCCCGAGTAATTACACGTTTAAATCTAAGAGTTCGCTATCGGCGTTGCGTTTCTCACCATCGATCTTGAGGGTCTGCCCCAAGATCGCTGCCCCGATGACGCTAGTCATGCAGACGGCGATCGGGATGAGGAGCAGTATTGCCACCATGATGAGTGCACCAGCCATGTCGTGAAGTTACTGCATCACGCAGCGCCGGTGTACACCCACGCTTCGACTTCGACCCGTGCACCCAATGGCAACGCCGCCACACCAATGCACGAACGGGCCGGCCGGTGGTCGCCAAATGGAGGTGTGTAGTACGAATTCATCTCGGCGAAATCGTTCATGTCGGTGAGAAATACCATGCACTTTGCCACCTGATCCATACGGGCACCGTTGGATTCGACCAGGCTTTTCAAGTTGGCCATAGCCTGTTGGGTCTGGCTGGCGAGATCGGTGCCAACCAAGGTACCGTCCTTCAAGCCGAGCTGGCCAGAGATGACGAGCCAATCGCCGGCTCGCACCGCGGGCGTATACGGGAATGCGGGTTGTGACATTCCGACAGCCTAAACGTTGATGACTCGACGATCCCGCTAGCGTCTGGTCGTGATTACTCGGCGTACGTTTCTTGTTGGCGCGTCAGCTGCAGCGGTACTTGCGGCCTGCGGATCTGACGACTCGACCAAAGCGTCGGGAAGCGAGTCGCTTCTGGCGTTCTTTGATCCCAACAACGCCATCGTGGCCGGCACCCCACAGCGACTGCCGTTCGGATACGGCAACAAAGACGGGGTGCCCAATGTTGACGGCCCCGCTTCGTTGACCTTCATCTTTTCGGGTCCGTCGATCATGGCGAAAGTCACTGCGAACAAGGTCACCGAGGGGCTGCCTCGCCCAATCTGGGTACCCGTGGCGACGTTTGCAAAACCGGGCACGTACACCGTTTCGGCCACTGCAAAACACGGCACCATCGACAGCACATTTGTGGTGCTCGATCCCAAGGAATTCACGGTGCCGGCCCCCGGTGCGCAGATGCCCAAGGTCGACACGCCAACGAGCAGCAACCATCGCGGTGTCGAGCCGTACTGCACCAAACAAACGCCGTGCGCGCTACACGCCATGACGCTGACCGACGCACTCAACAATGGCAAGCCGACCGCTTTTCTCATCGCCACTCCCGCGCACTGCAAAACAGTCGTGTGCGGACCAACGCTTGATTTCCTGGTTGCCGAGAGCGCCAACTATGCCGGCAAGATCAACTGTGTCCATGCCGAGGTGTACGCCGACGCCGACGCCACAGAACTCGCTCCGATTATTAAGACACTCAATCTGGGCTACGAGCCGGTGTTATTTTGCATGGATAAGTCGGG
>JAYWAI010000029.1:0-7457 GCA_043782545.1 Acidimicrobiia bacterium | reverse complement strand
GTACGACTACGGCCGACCCAAAGCCATCCAGCTGGCGGTGCTGGTTGATCGCGGGCATCGCGAACTCCCGATCCGACCAGATTTCGTGGGTAAAAACCTGCCCACGTCGAGGTCTGAAACTGTGCTGGCCACGCTCGACGGCGTGACCATTAGTGGCGGCAAAAACGACGCAGGGTCGTCGCTGTGACCCGGCATTTGTTGTCGATCGAGGATCTGGGTGCCGACGGCATCAACGAATTGATGACGCTTACCGACTCGTTCGTGGAAGTCTCCAAACGGGCGGTGCCCAAAGTGCCGGCGCTGCGTGCCAAGACCGTTGTGAGCCTGTTCTACGAAGATTCCACCCGCACGCGTTTGAGCTTTGAGACGGCCGCCAAACGGCTGAGCGCTGACACCATGAATTTCTCTGTCGGCACGTCGAGCGTCAAAAAAGGTGAGAGCCTAAAAGACACCATTCAAACAATCGAAGCCATGGGAATTGATGCGGTGGTAGTTCGCCACGGCTCGGCTGGCGTGCCCAACCAGATCGCGGCGTGGCTTGGTGAAATCACTCACCGCACTGGGCACCCGATCAGTGTTATCAATGCCGGCGATGGCTGGCACCAGCATCCCACGCAGGCGCTGTTGGATTGCTACACCCTGCGCACCTCGCTCGTTCGGCCACTTGCCGGCGCTCACATAGCAATTGTGGGCGACATCAAACACTCGCGAGTGGCCCGCAGCAATGTGTACGCCTTCACCGCACTGGGGGCAAGAGTCACGCTCGTGGCCCCGCCTACTTTGTTGCCGCCGGGCCTGTCGGGCTGGTCGGCCAACCCGGCCGAGGCGATTGGCGTGTCGCACAACATCGACGAAGTGCTACCCACTCTTGACGCCGTGTACTTGTTGCGCATGCAACTCGAGCGCCAAACCGAGTCGCTCGTGCCCAGCTTGCGCGAGTACACCACCACCTATGGCTTGACGGCGGCACGAGCAAAACTGCTGCCGGAACATGCACTAATTATGCATCCCGGACCAATGAACCGCGGCGTCGAAATCGCCGCGGTGGTGGCCGATGAACCCCGCAGCGTCATCACCACACAAGTCGCCAACGGCGTTGCGGTACGCATGGCGGTGCTGTATTCCTTACTGGCCGGGCCGGCCTCAAATAGCGGCCACGACACGGAGAATTTCCAATGAGTTCACTCGTAATCAAAGGTGGTCGAGTTGTCGGCCCGAATGGTGTCAGCCTCGCCGACGTGCTCGTCGACAATGGCGTCATTGCCGCCATCGGCGACGACCTCCGCGGCGACACCACGCTCGACGCCGGCGGCTGTTTCGTGGCTCCCGGGTTGGTCGACCTGCACACACATTTGCGTGAGCCAGGCAAAGAAGAAGCCGAGACGGTTGAGTCGGGTTCACGGGCCGCGGCGCTCGGCGGTTACACCGCGGTAGTGGCCATGCCCAACACATCGCCGGCGATTGACAATGCCGCCATGGTCCGTGACGTTCTGGGCCTTGGTCGCCGGGCCGAGTTGTGTGACGTGTTTGTGTCGGGCGCCATCACTGTGGGCCGTAAAGGCGAGCAACTATCTCCGATGGCCGAGATGGCGGCGCTGGGTGTGCGGCTGTTTACCGACGATGGTACCGGCGTGCAAGATACCCGCTTGATGCGCCGTGCCATGGAGTACGCCATGGGTCTGGGTGTGACGCTCGCCCAGCACTGCGAAGACAACGCCATGGCCAACGGAGGCCATATGCACGAAGGGGAATGGTCTTCTCGACTCGGTATCCCTGGCCAGCCCGCCGAAGCCGAGGAACTCATGGTGATGCGTGACCTGGCGCTGGCTCGACTCACTGGTGCCACGGTGCATTTCCAACATCTGTCTACGGCGGGCAGCGTGGAAATGGTGCGCCTCGCTCGGGCCCAAGGTGTGCGTGCCACGGCCGAGGCAACGCCGCATCACTTCACGCTCACTGACGCCGAATGCGCGTCGTTTGACCCAGTGTTCAAAGTCAATCCGCCGTTGCGTACCGAGGCCGATCGCGACGCCGTTAAAGCTGGATTGTTAGCTGGCGTATTCGACGCCATTGCCACCGATCACGCGCCGCATTTGCCGCACGAAAAAGAGATGGCGTTTGATCAAGCGCCGCCAGGAATGTTGGGCCTTGAAACAGCACTAGCGCTGGCGCTGACGGAACTCAACATGCCCATCGAGCAACTCATTTCGATTATGAGTACCAAGCCAGCCGCGGTGGCCCATATTGGCAACACGCACGGCACGTTGGCTGTTGGACGTCGTGCCCATATCTGCGTGATCGACCCAACACACATGTGGACGGTGGAGGCCAACAAGCTGGCCAGCCTGGCGCGCAACACGCCATTTGCCGGGCGCACGCTGAGCGGTAAAGTGCGTCACACGATTTACGCCGGCAACGCTGTTGTGTCGATGGGGCGCCCACCAAGTGAATTCATTATACTGCATAATTATGCAAGAAGGTGTTTGATGACAATCCGCGATGGAGCGCTCGTGTTGGCCACCGGCGAAGTATTTGCCGGCGAACTCATCGGTGCCGATGTGCCAGTAGCCACGGGCGAAGTTGTGTTCAACACCGTGCTATCGGGCTACCAAGAAGTGATCACCGACCCCAGCTACGCCGGGCAAATCATCACGTTCACGTACCCCCACATTGGCAACTACGGAACAAATCCCACCGACGCGGAAGCCAAAGACATCCACGCTCGGGGCGTCATCGTGCGTGACCTATCTCGCAGGTATTCCAACTGGCGGGCGCAATTCTCACTCGATGCCATGCTCACGCAGCATGGCATCATGGGCATTGCCGGCATCGACACGCGCCGGCTGACGAAGCATTTGCGGGATGCCGGCGCCACGCCAGGAGCATTCGGATCGGGCACCGAAAATGAACTCCTTGCCGCGGCCAAAAACGAGCCAGGCACTGACGGGATCGACCTCGTCGCGCACGTCACGACTCCAGCTGCGTACACGTTGGGTGACGCCAATCAACTGCTGCGCATTGTGGCCTACGACTTCGGCATAAAGCGCACAATCTTGCGCCATCTGGCTGAACTCGGCCACGTCACCGTGGTGCCGGCGTCGACCACCGCCGCTGAAGTGCTGGCGCTGCAACCCAGCGGCGTGTTTCTCTCCAACGGCCCCGGCGATCCCGACATGGTGCCGTACGCGGTAGCGGCGATCAAGGAAATTGTCGCCGCTAACGTGCCCACATTTGGTATTTGTTTAGGGCATCAACTGCTGAGCCAAGCGCTCGGCGGGCGCACGTTCAAATTGCCATTCGGGCATCACGGCGGAAACCATCCCGTGCGCGATCTGCGCACCGGCAAGGTTGAAATCACCAGCCAAAATCACAACTTTTGCGTGGATCCAGAATCGCTCGATGGCATTGTGGACGTGACACATATCAACCTCAACGACAACACGAATGAAGGAATGCGCGTGCGCTCTCAACGAGCTTTCAGCGTCCAATATCACCCTGAGGCTGGGCCCGGGCCGCACGACTCGCACTACCTTTTCGCTGAATTTGCGGAGCTCATGCATGCCTAAGCGCACCGACATTCATTCAATCTTGATCATCGGCTCTGGCCCGATTGTGATCGGCCAAGCCTGCGAATTCGACTACTCGGGCACGCAAGCTTGCCGGGTGCTTAAAGAAGAGGGCTACCGGGTGATATTGGCTAACTCCAACCCGGCCACCATCATGACCGACCCTGATTTTGCCGACGCCACCTACATCGAGCCGCTCGACGTCGATATCCTCACGGCCATCATTGCCAAGGAACGCCCTGACGCAGTGTTGCCAACTCTGGGCGGCCAAACGGGCCTGAATTTGGCCATGGAGTTGCATCACAAAGGTGTGCTGGAGCGCTACGGCGTGGAGCTCATCGGTGCCGATGCCACCGCGATCGAGACGGCGGAAAATCGGGGCATCTTCAAAGATGCCATGATCGAAATCGGACTCGGCGTTCCCAAATCTGGCATCGCGCACAACATGGAAGAGGCCCAAAAAGTCATTGCCGAAGTGGGCCTCCCGTGCATCATCCGCCCGGCGTACATTCTGGGCGGACGCGGCACAGGTATTGCCAGCACACCAGCCGAGTTCGAACACCTCGCAGCCTTTGGCTTAGACGCCAGCCCAATCAATGAAATCCTGATCGAGAAATCGATCAAAGGCTGGAAAGAATACGAACTCGAAGTGATGCGTGATACCGCGGACAACTGCGTGATCATCTGCTCGATCGAAAATCTGGACGCCATGGGCGTGCACACCGGCGACTCGATCACGGTGGCCCCGGCCCAAACTCTCAGCGACGTAGAGTACCAACAAATGCGCGACGCGGCGTTCGCCGTGATGCGCCGGGTCGGCGTGGAAACAGGGGGTAGCAACGTCCAATTCGCGGTGCATCCAGAAACCGGCGAACAAGTCGTGATTGAGATGAACCCGCGGGTGTCACGCTCGAGCGCGCTGGCCAGCAAGGCCACTGGTTTCCCGATCGCCAAGATCGCTGCCAAGCTCGCGGTGGGCTACACACTCGATGAAATTCCCAACGACATCACCAAAATGACGCCGGCCAGTTTCGAGCCGTCGATCGACTACGTGGTCACAAAAATTCCTCGGTGGGCGTTCGAAAAATTGCCGGGCACAACGGGAATATTGGGGACGCAAATGCAATCAGTTGGCGAAGTGATGGCTATTGGCCGCACCTTCCCCGAGAGTTTGCAGAAGGCGCTGCGGTCGCTTGAACAGGGTCGTGCGGGGCTCAATTGCGACAGCGGCGAAGCAGCGTTTGACGCTGTTCCCACCGAAGAAATGTTGGCCGCGGCGGCCATTCCGACACCGAACCGAATCTTTCAAGTCGAGTCGCTCTTGCGTCGCGGCGTGAGCGAATCAGCAATCTGCACAGCCACCGGATATGACTTGTGGTTTGTGGATCAAATGCTCGCCATCGTGGAAGAACGCGCCGCCCTCGATGCGATAGCAATGAGCGATCTCACTAAAGTACAGTGGCGTCGAGCCAAGCGTTTGGGTTTTGCCGACGCCCAACTCGCGTACCTGTGGGGCACTACCGCCGATGCAGTACGGGCCCGTCGCCTCGAACTCGGCGTGGCCGCCACGTTCAAAACCGTCGACACCTGCGCGGCGGAATTCGATGCCAATACGCCGTATCACTATTCCACTTACGAAGACACCGACGAGGTGCAACCCAGCACCAACCAAACGGTGATTATTCTGGGCTCCGGGCCTAACCGGATTGGTCAAGGCATCGAATTTGACTACTGCTGTGTGCACGCCAGTTTTGCTTTGCGCGACGCGGGATTCGACACCGTGATGATCAACTGCAACCCCGAAACCGTGTCCACCGATTACGACACGTCGAGCCGTTTGTACTTCGAGCCGCTTACCCACGAAGACGTGTTGAACGTGATCGACGCCGAGCAACGCACGGGTAATCTGTTGGGGATCGTGGTGAGTCTCGGCGGGCAAACGCCGCTCAAACTGGCGGGTCTGTTGCCTCGTGGACTCGTGCTCGGCACGAGTCCAGAATCGATCGATTTGGCTGAAGATCGCGAACGCTGGAACTCGCTATGTGCCCAACTCGACATCCCGCAGCCCGCTGGTGGTACTGCCGTGACTCTTGACCAAGCCCAAGTCATCACCGGGCGGATTGGCTACCCGGTATTGGTGCGTCCGAGCTACGTGTTGGGCGGTCGGGCCATGAAAATCGTGTACTCCGATGCTGAGCTGGTTTCGGCGATGGCCGAGTTGGCCGCCGACGGTGCGCTGGGCCGTGAGGGCGGCTTGTCGGCCGATCGTCCGGTGCTGGTTGACCGCTTCCTGGAGGATGCTGTCGAGGTCGATGTAGACGCCTTGCGTGACGCCACCGGTGCCTTTGAAATCGGCGGCATCATGGAACACGTGGAAGAAGCTGGCGTTCATTCTGGCGACTCAGCCTGTGTGCTGCCACCGCCCACGCTCAGTGCCGAAACGATTGCCGTCATTTCTGAATACACGGCGCAGATTGCCGCAGCGCTCGATGTGCGCGGCTTGATCAACGTGCAATACGCCGTCCGGCAGGGCCAGGTGTTTGTGATCGAAGCCAACCCCCGTGCCAGCCGCACGGTGCCATTCGTTGCCAAAGCCACGGGCGTGCCGCTAGCCAAGGTGGCGGCGCGCATCATGGCGGGCGCGACGCTGCGGGAATTGCGTGCCGAAGGGCTCATGCGTGACCCCGTGCCGGGCGATCATGTAAGCGTTAAAGAGGCAGTATTGCCCACCAGTCGCTTTCCCGAAGTCGATATGGTTTTGGGTCCAGAAATGCGTTCGACCGGCGAGGTTATGGGCATCGATCGCACCGTTGGGCTCGCATTCGCAAAGAGCCAAATGGCGTCGGGAAACACGTTGCCCAGCGGGGGATCGGTATTTATTTCGCTCGCCGACCGTGACAAATTAGCGGGTTTGCCGATCGCAAAACGGTTTGTAGAACTGGGTTTTAGTTTGGTGGCGACGACTGGTACGGCGTCATATTTCGGCGATCACGGCGTCATCGTGGATCAGGTCGTGGTCAAGATCGGCCAGCCCGGCGTCAACGCAGTCGACCTCATCGCCAGCGGTCAAATTTCACTGATTGTCAACACGCCAAAGGGATCAGGCGCCCGAGCAGACGGAGCCGCAATTCGATATGCCGGCGTCGTGCATCACGTGTGCGTGTTGACGACGATGAGTGCGGCTCGGGTTGCCGTGGCCGGAATCAATGACTGGTCGGCACATCGCCTTGAAGTGCGAAGTTTGCAGGAGCATCACGCTGCGGGCACCGTCGATGATCCTCAAATGAATCTCGGGATCTGACCAGCCCATGACCGACATGACGGTCCGCATCGGCGACGTTGTCTTGCCCAACCCGGTCATGACCGCCGCGGGCACCGTGGGCTTCGGCGATGAGTTGGCACATCACATACGGTTGGGCAATCTGGGAGCGGTAGTTACCAAGTCGATTGCCCATTTCTCATGGCACGGAAACCCGCCGCCTCGCGTTGCTAGCACAGATGTGGGCATGCTCAACGCGGTTGGCCTGCAGGGGCCCGGTGTGGAGGGCTGGCTTGCTCACGATTTGCCCCGATTACTCAAGCGCACGCCGCGAATCGTGGCCAGCATCTGGGGTCGATCGGTTGACGATTATGCGCGGGCCGCGGCAATGTTGGCGAATGCACCGAGCGAGGTGCTCGCCGTGGAAGTCAATTTGTCGTGCCCAAATTTGGAGGGCCGGTCGGGCATGTTCGCCCACAACGCCGAATTGTCGGCCCAAGCGATCGTTGCGAGTCTCGCTTGTGGTCGCCCCGTGTGGGCCAAATTGAGCCCCAATACGCACGATTTAGTGGCGGTTGTCACCGCGGTGCGTGACGCTGGCGCTCAAGCCGTGACACTTATCAACACGGTGC
>JAYWAI010000028.1:0-7477 GCA_043782545.1 Acidimicrobiia bacterium | reverse complement strand
TAGTGCACTCGCCGAGTACCTCGGCGTTGCCGACAATCGGCGGCAACGACCTCGGGTCGACACCAAAAATGTCGCACGCTTCGGCGCTGTAGTGCGTGGTTTCCAAGTCGAGCAACAGGGTGCGCCCGGCCGTTGCCACGTCCGTTACGAACGCGCCGCAGAGCTTGTGCAACAACCACGTATCGGTGGTCGTAATCGTGAGCGACGGATCAACTCGATCGCGCAGCCAACGCATTTTGGGAGCTACAAAATATGGATCGAGCTCAAGACCAGTGACGCGTGCCAGCCGGTCGCGATAGCTGCCGAGCGCGTCGCAGATCGACGCCGATCGACGGTCTTGCCACACGATCGCCGGGCCGTGCGGCTCGCCGGTGCGGCGGTCCCACGCCATGACTGTCTCGCCTTGGTTGGCCAGACCAATCGCATCGAGCATTGGGTGGCCGCACGAATTCAGCGCCGCCGCACCGGCCGCCACAACCGAATTCCATAGTGCGTGCGGGTCGAGTTCGACGCCACCGTCGGTCGTTGCCACCACATCAATCGGTATTTCGGAGACTGCCAGGATCGCGCCATCGTCAGCAATCACGATGGCCTTAGTAGCCGACGTCCCCTGATCAATCGCCAATACGGTCATCGGTCAAACATCCTGCGCGATTGAGTGAGTCATCTCAAAACGGCTCGACGACCAACCAGCCTCGCCTTATCAGTTCATTGGCCAACAATTGACCGGGGATGCCGCGCAGGATTTCGCTTCGAGGGTCAGCCTCGACGTCAGATCCTGTGACAGCGGCCTTGCCTGACCCAATCGGCGCAACGGTTTCGACCGGTTCGAGTGGCTCATTTCCAAGCAAGCGATCGATCAATTCAGCGGCTTCTTTGGTGGAAAATTTGCCGGCGGCTTGGCGTTGCGTAAGCCCGTACATATAACGCGCCGTCCGAAAGTCGTCGTACCCCGCTTGTTGTAAAAGCGATGAAAGATAGGCCACCTGTTTGGCCGAGGCTGGAGGTCCTGACTGTTGTCCAAATGACATTGGCCTAGCCTTGCAGAAACCACCCGTTGGGCTCGACGTGAGCCGCATCGCAGCGTAGGGTGCCCGAATGGACACCACGTTTGCTCATCGCACGTTCCGAACGCTCGAACCCATCCACGGCATGATCTACTTCACGCCACTGGCCTCGGCGGAATACGCCAAAATCGGAGTCACCCGCCAACGTATGGGTTATTTCGCGTCGCGAGTCGCCGCTCTGGGCGAAGCCTCGGCCGAAGTCACTATCTCGACTTTCTACAACTTCAACCCCGCCCTGGTGCGCAAATCCATGCCAGAAGTGTGGAAGATCGCTACCGCGCAGCAGATGCTGGACGCCCGCCACGCCGCCGCCGACGCATCACTACGCCAAGCCTTCGGCGACCTCGT
Organism: Acidimicrobiia bacterium; assembly: GCA_043782545.1. GTDB lineage: Bacteria > Actinomycetota > Acidimicrobiia > Acidimicrobiales > JBBRKR01 > JBBRKR01. The sequence continues at coordinate 6,062 of JAYWAI010000028.1, read as the reverse complement.
CACGTCTGGGGAAGTCGTCGAAGCCGCCGCGCTAGCTCGGCGTGCCGCGATGGTGGCCTGCGAGCACACGCACGGCAGACCGCTTTTCGCTGCTCACGCCGCTCTGCCTTGGCCGACCGAGCCGCACATGGTGCTGTGGCACGCGCAAACTCTCTTGCGCGAGTTCCGGGGCGACGGCCATATCGCCGCGCTTCTGGTCGAAAATCTGAGCGGCCTTGAAGCACTTGTTTCCCATGCCGCGTCAGGAGATGTACCTGCAGAAACATTGCGGTTAAGTCGAGCGTGGAGCGAAGATGAGTGGGAGGGCGCCATGGAAGATATGCGCATCGATGGCATCCTGACCGACGACGAAGCACCCACGTTCACGCTCCAAGGCAAGGATCAGCGTGAGTGGATCGAGCACCGCACCGATGCACTCGCCATGGCGCCCTACGTGGCGCTTGGCGTCGATGATTGCGAGCGTTTGCGGGCACTTGGGCGGCCGCTCAGCAAAGCTGTCATCGCCGCTGGCTATATGACGATCGACCCGACTCGATACTTCAACGACCTTTGAACAGGTCGCAACCCGGGGCCGAGAATTAGGCCTCGTCACGCAGCGGCGTCGGTTCGGCCGAATCGTTCACTGGCTCAATGCCGTAAGTCTGGATGAGCGGCCTGGCGTGAGGCGTGAGCATCACGTCGACTAGCAATTTCGCACCGCTGTTGGCTCCGCTGACAGTAGCGATGCCCATGGAACCGCTCTCGATGTCAATGCTGTCAATCGTGAGCAAACCATGGGCAGCTATGGTTTGTGCCGCTTGTGAACGTCGTCGATCTAACGATTCATCGAGAAAAACGTTGTCGGCCACGAGGCCGTGAATCGTGGCGTCATCCCAGTCGTTGAGCACCGACACCAGCGACGCCAACGCGGCCCGAACAGCATTCGAATCGCTCGTTGCGCCGCGATAGTCAGTGGATTCAGGGATCACGCCTGCGTCAACGAGCGCATCCAAAATGTCGTAGGTTAGATACCCCATGGGGGCATATCGCTCATTGCCGAATGCCATGATGCCGACCCCTTTGCCGGGCACCCACCGCATGTTGGAGCCAAAACCTGGTAGGCCGCCAGAGTGATTGATCACCCGACCCACTCGCGTGTCCATGGTGACGTTCACACCCATCCCGTAGCCGGCCACACTCAATCGGGTGCGCTTGGCCACCTCGGCCTCGACCATCAAGATCGGCATGTCGGTATGCACTCGTTGCATCTCACGCCGCGATGCTCGAGACAATGGGGCATCATCAGATTCATCAGTCGCGGGCCACGCCGCGGCCAAAAAAGCGACCCACTTGGCCAGGTCAGAAACCGTGGTGAAGATGCCGCCCATCGGGGCGATGCACCCGTCGCCGACTGGCTCGCCGTCGGGTGTCCATTCATCGTCAATGGTGTAGAAGCCTTGCGCCACCTGGGTTGTTGGGGTTACGTCATCCAATGACCATACCGTTGCCATCATGCCCAACGGTCGCAAAAAGTAGCGGGTGATGTACGTCTGGGCGCGTAGCCCAGACGCCCTTTCGATCACTTGACCCAACAACCCATACCCCAAGTTTGAGTATTGAAACGCCTCGCCGGGTGTAAACGCGAACGTCAAGCCGTCCGCCACGAGAGCCCGAAAATCGGCCTGCGATATATCCATGTGACGATCGGCCCACGCATCGTCGGTGGCCAACCCCGCTGACATAGTGAGTAAATGTCGGACTGTTACGAGTGGCGAGTCGGCCGTGGGCATGGTCCAATTCGATACTTCTGGAACGTACTTTTCGACCAGATCATCCAGCCGCAATCGCCCTGCGTCACGAGCATGCATGATGGCCGCGGCAGTAAAACTTTTCGTCATCGACGCGATACGAAACAGCGAGTGTTGATCTGGTGTGCCGAGACCGTCGTTCAACTGACCGAACCCGCCACACGCTGCCAAAGCGCCGTCCAGAACGATGCCCCACGCGATGCCCCGAACGTGATCCTTGGCCGCCGCGGCGGCAACCAAATCGGCAACTCGTGCCACCAGCTCCGGCGAAAGCGGCTCGGTCACGAGGTGGCGTGCAATCGCAAACGAGCCAACTCAATGAACTCCAGCGCGCGAACGTGCGTTGATTCGAGCACCACGAGCGGCGCCATTCCGGCTTCGTCAGCCTCGGCCCAACGTGATGCACACAGACACCATTTGTCGCCTTCCTTCAAACCCGGGAATCCGTACTGCGGCATCGGTGTCGACAAGTCGTTGCCGGCCTCTTTCGAAAACGCCAAAAAATCGTCCGTGACCCGCACACACACCGCGTGCACACCAATGTCGTCGCCGCCGGATTCGCAGCACCCCGTCCTATAGAACCCGGTCATTGGCGACGTGCAACACACGCCGAGTTCAGTGCCCAATACATTTGTTTGCATAGGCCCATTTGATCACGTGCACCCTGACGCCGCACCGTTTCATAAGTTCAGCGGTGACGCCACTATTCACCGCTCTGATTGGCTCGAGTCGACTCGCCCAAAATGTGATCGTGTACTTGCACCGTGAGCTCATGCAGTTGGGTGGTCAGCGCGTGAATGGCGGCCACGACATCACTGATCTCGTGCACCATATGTTTGGTTTCGGTGTCGGCCTCGAAATCATGTTGCGCCAATTCTGAACTGATCTGGTCGGCCCGTTTTGCTGCGATCAATAGGATCGCTCCTTGCATGGCAGCCAAGCAGCTCAGCACGAGATTGAGCAAAATGAACGGGTATTTGTCGAACCCGCTATTGCGGTTATACGCCATCCAGATCGCCAGAAACACCAACGCCGACAACACAAATGCCCACGAGCCCATCCCGTTGCGCATTTTGTCAGCGGCCCGTTCGCCACGGGTGAGTTGATCGGCACTACGCACATGCTTCACGGTTTCCCATCGGTTGGGCACCCACCATCGGCCGTGCTTTGGGGTGTCGGGCTTTTGGGTTGGTTCAGTCATACGAGCTCCTCGTGCGATGGGTCGGATCGGAATGGACTAGCGACCCCGGCGACGAAATTCGATGGGGTCGACGCCCAACTCTTTCAGACGCCGGGCCATGGGAATTGGGACCTCGACAAATTGACCCGTGCGTGATTGCTCGGCGAGGTCACCGTCTTCGCTCCACACGTGGCACGTGTTGATAGGTGCAAGCAACGATTTGGATCCCGTATTTTCTCCCGGAGCGACGTAGCTGCCGTCGTTGAGTTGGGCAGAGCGCATCGAAAAGCCGCTCTGCATCGCCACTGGTGCCATGGCCTGTAGCAACGCTGTCGTGTGGCTGCATCCTCTCGGCCCGCCAAAAAGCTCGCGCACTTTGTGGGTATAGCCACGGGCGATCGACACACCCACGAGTTGCTGATAATGGTCAATGATGGCCGGGCATTGTTGGTGAGGATGGGTCTCGAAAATGACGCGAGCACCAGTGATGACCATCGAACCAAACGTCACATCGAGCTCCACAATCATGTGATGAATCACCATGATCTCGGGGTCGGTGGGCCAATACAAGTTCGGCGGCTTCGAGTCGCGCACCGCGCCGCGAATCAGAAGATTGTCGCCCGTGGTACGGAACGACTGCACCTGATAGTCGCGGGTGTGGAGCAACTCGAGGTCGGGCGATTTGCCCATCAGTTCAATCACCGCTGGCCGCCCAATCGTTGAGCAATCTGGCCAATTCGACAGGTTGATCGCCTTGAATTGAGTGGCCGGCGTTGGCCACCACTTCGACTCTCGTGGTGGGCTGACGCCGCACAAACTCGGCGATATCGGCATCATCGACCACCGGCGATGTAGCGCCCCGCAACATCATGATCGGCGCAGTGATTTTCGACACCTCTTCCCAGAGCGGGTTGAAACCCATGTCGTCGGCGAGGAGACCCTCTGGCAATGCCGGAGCGCGTTCGGTCGGTGCGGCCGCCAATTCCAGCCGGTCGTACACCCATTGCCATCGCCCGTCGTCGAGCTCGCGAGCATTGTGCAAAATGCCTCGACGCAATGACGACTCGGTGCGCGTTGGGTTGTGCTGCATCGTCCGCGTCAACAGCTCGTCAAACGAATCGAAATATTGGGGGCCGCGTACGAAATCGGAAATCGCTTTGGATTTCTCACGGTTCGTTCCCGGCGTCACGTCGACGATCGCAACCCGTTTGATGAGCTCAGGAGCTTGCGCAGTCATACAGATTGATGTGAGGCCACCCAGGCTCATGCCAACCAGATTTACCGGCCGTCTCGCGACCTGCCGAATCACGTCAATGATGGCGAGCGCGTTGGTGATTGGGTTGTACATCTGGTCGGTACGCCAATCGCTGCGACCATGCCCGGGAAGGTCGACACAGATGGCTGAGATGCCCTGACCCATTGCCAGCAATGTGGTATCCCAAGTGTGCGCATTTTGCGCGCCGCCATGACAGAACACCCACTCTGGCTCGCCGTCACCCCACACCAATGCGGAAATTGCTTGGTCAGCCGACACCGTGATTGACGCACGCCGAACCACGGGTTGGCCGAGCCAGGCGATACCCGCTTCCGAAGCGTTATCAACGAGTAGCGAGAATTCATCGACCAGATTGCCCATGGGCGAAACCTACTCGCGGCCAATCGCGATCGCCATCACTCTGGGCTCATTATTCGTTGTCACTCTGGGCTCATTATTCGTTGTCACTCAATGAACACTTACCCGGGCTGGTCATGTGCCTGCCGGCGCGTTCGCTAGCCTTGGAAAACGTGCTCGGACGAGGTCCGGCCTCTGAAAGGTTCTCCGTTGAAGAAACACATACTCGTGATCATTGGACTGGCCGTCGCCGCAGCCTCGTGCAGCAGCGGCGCAGACGTCAGTAAAACCGCCAGCTCGACCAAAGCCACAACAACGACCAAACCGAGCGCGGCCACTACGACGCCTAGTGGGATTGACCCGACGCTGGTGAAGTTTTGCCAAGCGGTAGCAGCTTCATCCAATACGTCGACCGCCAAACTGGCTGACCCCGCGGCGACAATCGCCGACAAGGAAGTCGAAGTCACGGCTTTGCTTCACGCCTATGACGCCATCCCCCCCGAGGCGCCTGCATCAATTCGCGCCGACGTTCAATCGATTGTGGACTACGAACACAAACTGATCGACATCTTGCGCCCCGTCAATTTCGACAACACCAAACTTGACGCCACGTCGGCCAGTGGCAAAGAGCTCAAGGCTCTGCAAGCCGCACTTTCGCCCACCAATAAGAAGGTCAACGGTTTCATCACGGCTGGCTGCACGCCGCCCGCTGCGGCCACCACATCGAGCGGCCCGACGACGTCGGCGGCATCCACCACCGTCGTGCAAGCCAAAGCAGTATTTGGCGATTCGCCATGCCCACCACCCAGCGGCACCGACAAGCCGGTAATTACATTCACATCGCCACCGACATTGTGCATCGTGAACACCGCGAAATACACGGCAACCTTCGACACCACAGAGGGCACCATCGTTGTGGAATTGGACACCAAACGTGCGCCAGTGGGCACCAACAACTTCGTATTCTTGGCTCGCAATCATTACTACGACAACACCGAAATTTTCCGGACCGATCCGGGCCTTGACATCATTCAAGGCGGTTCACCGCACACGCAATCCAACACTGATCCGGGCCCTGGATACACGTTCGCCGATGACACGCTGGGCTTCAAATACGCAGCAGGTGACTTGGTGTTCGCCAACTCCGGACGGCCCAATACTTCTGGTGGCCAGATATTTTTCGCCGCTGGACCCAACGTGTCAAAGCTGGATTCGCAAGGGACGTACATCACGTTTGGTCATACCACTCAGGGCATCGATGTGCTCAAGAAAATAATTGCGTTGAATTCGGGCTCTGGAACCCTCGGCGGCAAACCGTCGCACAGCGTGACCGTGAAGACGGTCACTGTCGTCGAAACACCGGCTTAGTTACGTGGTGAAATTGCTCCCCAAGCGGTTTCACCTCGAGACATTTGTCTGCGCCATCAAAGGCCATGTGGCTCCGGCTCAGCTCGCTGCCACAGTCACTATCGACGACGCACAT
>JAYWAI010000027.1:0-7486 GCA_043782545.1 Acidimicrobiia bacterium | reverse complement strand
TGGGCGGAGGCGCTCATTTACGAGGGCTGCGTCGCACGGTGATCGGGTCATTCGACGTCGAGGATGCTTCGCCGATCGACAAGATTATTTTGCGGCCGATGACCGATGCTCTCGTCGACTATCAGACGGTTGTAGTGCCCACCGAATTGGTGATCAAGGTGTCACGCGGAAGCGTGTTGGAACGCGCAGCGTGTGCCTTCGTCGGTTGTGGTCCCTGGCCGATGCTCACTGAGGCTGGCGAGCTTCTCGGTGTGTACCACGCCCATACTGGGACAACTGTGAAGCCTGCGGTCATTTTGCCACCGGCGTTTCAAACAGTCGGCCAGTAGCGTGACGGAGATGTTGATTTGTCACGCCGGTGTGGAGCGGGGCCCTGAGCTCGTGACCGTTTTGCCTAAGGGAACTGTTGTGACCGTGGGCGTCTACGACGGCGTGCATCGTGGCCATCAAGCCGTGCTGAATCGGGTGCGCGCCTTGGCCGACGACATTGGGGCGGCGTCTGGGGTGGTGACCTTTGATCCGCATCCGGCCACGATCGTGCGTCCCGACAGTGCGCCGATGCAGCTCACCTCCCTCGACGAGCGGCTCAGCCTGATCGCCGCACTGGGCATTGACATTGCCTACGTAGTCCGGTTTGATGTGGCGGCCTCGCATGAATCCGCGGTCGACTTTGTCCACCGAGTGATAGTGGGCAGCCTGGCTGCGCAGGCCGTGGTCGTGGGCGACGATTTTCATTTCGGTTATCGCCGCCAAGGCAACGTCGATTTGTTACGCGAAATCGGTGTCGCCGAAGGGTTTGTTGTACACCCCGTCCATCTCATCGGCGCCCACGATGGGCCGGTGTATTCGAGTACGGAAATTCGTCGAGCCATCGCCCGTGGCGATTTTTTGGAGGCTGAACGTATGCTCGGGCGTCCATACCAACCGGGGCAGTGACTCACTCGAATGAGTTGAGCAGCGAGTTCGGCGCACGATGTCTGGGCACGGTACCGTCATCGCAATGTCGAACTCTCCGTTGCGAATATTTCGAGGCCTCGACGATGCGGCGCTGATCGCTAGTCGCCGTGTGATCGTTCCTGGCACATTCGATGGCGTGCATCTGGGGCACAGTGCAGTGTTGACCGCCGCCCGGTCGTCGGCTGACGCCTCTGAGAGCAGCGTGACCGTCCTGACCTTTGATCGTCATCCCGCCGAGGTTGTGCGCCCCGAATCAGCTCCGCGCCTGTTGATGTCGATGGATCACAAAATGGAAGAACTGGCGGCCCACGGGGTCGACGAAGTGTTGGTGTTGCCCTTCGATATAACGCTCGCCATGATGCCTCCTGACGAATTCGTGGATGAAGTGCTGATCGAGCGGTTGGGGACCACCACTGTCGTCGTCGGCGAGGATTTCCACTTCGGGGCGCATCGATCCGGGTCAGTGGCGTCGTTGCAATACAGCGGAATGCACGCGGACCTAGTGGCTATCAGCGTGCCTTTGCGGCAGCGGGCCGATGGTGTTCATGAACCCGTCTCATCGACGGCGATTCGGCGGGCCCTTGACGGCGGGCACGTCGAAGAGGCCGCGGCGATGTTGGGTCGCGAGTTTGAAGTCCGCGGAGTGGTTGAGCCTGGCGACCAACGTGGACGCACGATCGGGTTTCCGACCGCGAACATCCCTGTGCCCAAAACTATGTGTTTTCCGGCGGATGCGGTGTACGCCGGCTGGTACGAGCGGCCCAACGGCGATGTAGTGCCGACGGCAATTTCAATTGGACGCCGCCCTACGTTTTATGAGCATGCCAACCAATCGCTGCTCGAGGCTCACCTCATTGATTTTTCTGACGACCTGTACGGCGAGACCGCCAGAGTGCGCTTCGTCGGCCTTATTCGCAGCCAGCGCCGGTTTGATGGCATTGATGCACTGAAGGCGCAACTGACCGTCGACGTCGCTGAAGTCAGAGCGCTTCTGGGCGGGTAGCGCGTGGGCTTGCGGGTCGCGGTTGCTGCCGCCGATTTACCAACTCGGAGCAAATCGGCGGCAACAACGGTGCTACTTATTTGGCCAAATCAATACGAGGCCGTCGTAGATACCTTCGACAACACCGGGCGCGATCATCGCTGCGATGTCGGGCTTGGTCTTGAAGACGCCGGCCTTGGTGAGCGCGTCAATTTCTGCTTCTGATTTGGCTGTATCAATCGCGCCAATCGCTTGATCCTTCGGCGTGGAATCCTTCACGATTTTGGATTCTGTCTGCCAGCGAAAGGTCTCGCCTTCCAGGCTCAGGTATGCCTTGTTGCCATTGGCATTGATGCGAGCTACCGACAGTTTGACTGCCTCGTCGGTGTGTTCTTGTGCATATTCGAACCCGTGAATGGCGGCCCGGGCAAAGTCTTGGGTTGCGGTTGGGTGGTTGTTCAAGAACGACTTCGAGGTGTACAACATGCCAAAGCTGCTGGGGATGTCGTAGTCGAGCGGATTGAAAACCACATACTTGATGCCCTTGGCGTCGAGTTTGGCGGGCTCGTTGGATTTGTACACGGGCAGTGCGTCAAGCTTCATCGAAAAGTGTTCCACGGGGTCGAACGTGTTGAGCGCCAACTCTTTGAAATCACTGCGTTTGATATCAAATTTTCCAAGCATGGTTTGAATCGAATACGGGATGTCGCCCTTGACGCCCATGGTTTTGCCCTTGAGATCGGCGAGTTGTTTGATGCCAGAATCTGGCTTCACGAGGAGTTCCTCGATAGCGGTTTTTCCATACTGAACGACGGCCACGATGTTGGTATTCGATTGCACGTTGGTATTGACAATTTCTCCGAGCGACCCACCGGACGAGAATTGGGCAGCACCGCTGGCGACTTGTTGTTCGTTGGCTGGCGCTTGACCGGGTTTGAGATCCACATCGAGGCACATTTTGTCGAAGAAGCCTTTGTCTTTGGCCACGATGACATCCAAGATCGAAACCGAAGCAGAGAAGTCAAAGCTGGTGAGGTAGGTGATCTTCCCGGCTTTCTTGTTTTGAGCGCAGCGATCGGGGCTGATGCCATCGGCGGTGACGCCAGCGGGAGGCTGTGTTGTAGTTGTCGACCCTGACGCTTGAGTCGATGTCGACGCAGTGGTGGTGCTGCTACTGCAAGCTCCGAGTGTGAGCGCAACAACGGCCACAACGGCGGAGAGGAAGTACTTTCGGGAGGTCATGTAGGGCCTTTCATTTTTGGGTACTGCAGGGAGGGAACTTTGAAAATGCGACCCGGTTAGTCGAGTGATGCAGCGTGACTGTCGTGCCAAGCCAATGATCGTCGCTCGATGATCGTGATGAGAATGATGAGCGCAGAGCCTGCCGCGGCAAGCACAAACACAGAGGCCCAGAGTTGATTGGTGAGAGACCGTCGCTGCGCCACATTGATTTGGTAGCCAATGCCGTCTGTGGCCCCTGACCACTCGGCGATAGTGGCGCCGATGAGTCCGAGTCCAACGCAAAGTTTGAGCGCCACGAAGAAATGGGGCATCGCGTTCGGCAAGCGAAGCGATCGCAAAATTCTGACGTGGCCAGCGCCATGCAATCGCAGGAGATCGATGGTGTCGCGGGGTACATCTCGCAAACCGGCCGTGAGTCCGAGCGCAAATGGCACCATAGTGACGATGCCGACGACCACGACATAACTGGAATACCCGAATCCCAGCCAACTAATAATGGCCGGCGATATCGCCACGATGGGCGTCACCTGAAATAGCACGAGCAATGGCGCGGTAACGCGTTCGGCGATCGAAGAGTGAGCCATGAATATTGCCAGCAATCCGCCGATGGCCAGCCCGAGTGCTATCCCGCCGAGCAGTTCGCCGAGGGTCAGTTGCAGGCTGCGGCCGAAGCCAGACAGGTCACTGAACACGACCCGTATGACTTTGGATGGAGCGGGTAGCGGAACATATTCACGAGAGTCTTTTGACCTGACCCAGGTTTCCCAGACGCCAAAAAAGATGGCAACACCGGCAAGTGACGCCAAAGGCGTGATGTATTTGCGTGTGGGCACGACAAACTCCAGGGAACGAAACTCAGATGCTTGATGATGAGTGGCGTCCGTAGGCTCGGGTGGGTTGCACCTTGGCCTGACCGGTTGTCGTCGAAAAAACTGTGCCACATCGGGGTGACGCTTTGCAAGCTCAGGGGCGATGTTTTTGATCTTTGTTCAAAAACGATGTGAACAATCTCAAATTATTCGGCGTGAACGGGAACCAAAAGCCAGTCGGGCGAGTCACTCACCACAACAATGAATTCGGGAGGGCGAATGAAAACGCAAAGGATCTACATCGGCGTGGCCGGGTTGGTAGCGGGGATGTTGGCCGCAGCTTGTTCGAGTGCTGGCACGACTACCGTGCAATCCACGACAGCAACACGAGGCGTGGGCGTATCGGCTGCGAGTGGGTTAACTACCACCACGAGTGCAGCGGCTGGCGAGGCGCGAAAGATTGGACCGCTGGAGGCAATGTTTCGAATGTCGAAAGACGACATGATTTCACGGCAGAAGCGGGTCGAAGCGTCGGTGCTGAAGTGCATGGCCCAAGAGGGTTTCAAGTACATCCCTCGCGACGTTTCCCAAGACATGGCGGGGTTCGATGACACCACTGACTATTTGGGGCTCGAGTACCGCAAGAAGCACGGGTACGGTTTCACGTTTGATTTTGAGGCGCAAAACAACCCCAACCCGGTGACCGACACCAAGCCGTTCGTTGACCCCAATCAAGCAATCCAAGACAAGATGACCGAAACTGAGCGCGCTGCGTATCAATCGACTCTGTACGGTAAGCAAACTGCTGAGAAAACCGTGTCGGGTAACGATGCAACGAGTGCGATTACGACCGTTGCTTCGACCACGCCGGTGGACCAAGGGTGTTACGGAAAAGCGCAGACGACTATCTTTGGCGACACGAATAAACTTCAAGAATCGATGCAACCCAAGTATGAGGCGCTGACCAAGAAACAAACGGATGATCCTCGCATCGTGAAAGCGCAAAAGGCGTGGTCGGATTGCATGAAATCGTCGGGGCATCCGTTCGAGAGTCCCGACAAAATTCAAGAACTCCTCAGCAACCTGATGAACACCGAAGTGTACAAATTCGATAGTTCTGGCGGGGGCGTTTCGGCGACCGTAGTGGGGGGAGTCGGTGGTGCAGTGGTTGTCTCCACCGCGGTTGTCGTTGGTACCGCCGTTCCCGTGGATGGAAAGGGTGGTTTCGGAGGGCCGCAATACGACAAAGAGGGGCTCAAGAAAGTTCACGCCGAAGAGGTCGCCATATTGGATGCCGATTTGGGCTGCGACGCAAAGACTTCGCTCACGAAAATTCATCTAGACGTGCAGTTTGAACTTGAGACACAATTTGTGGAAGAAAATCAATTGATTTTGGACCAGTTGGTCAAAGCGCAGAACGGAAAATAATTGAAGCCAAAATTAGTTGCCGGCATTGCCATTGTTGCCGTGGTGGGTGCAGCTGGAGGGGGGTGGGCATTGGGGCGTAACGTCGAATCGCCAGCTCAGGCAGCCTCAAAAGCAAAGGCTCCAAAAGCGTCTCGGATCACGGTGCCCGTCGAATATACTGAACTTTCCTCGACTCTGATTGTGCGCGGCACGGTGCGATACGGCGAACCAGTCGATGTGTCGTTGGCACCGTCGTCAGGCGGTGCGGCAAAGTTTGTGACTATTGCGCCCATTCAAGGGGCCGAGGTCAAAGAAGGCTCGATGGCCATGGAAGTGTCGAGCCGGCCGGTGTTTGCTATCCAGGGTGAGTTCCCCATGTACCGGGATCTCAAGCTCGGCTCGCATGGCGACGACGTTCGCCAAGTCGAAGAAGGGTTGAAGCGGCTGGGGTTCGATCCCGGAGTGATCGACGGCGTATTTGATGATGCGACAGCAGCTGCGGTTGACGCCATGTACAAGGCTGGTGGGCACGACGCCCGAGGCGCATCGGAGGAACAACGCAAAGCGTTGCGCGGCGCCCGAACCGCAGTCGAAGCGGCCGACGAACGTGTTCGTCAAGCTCGAAAGGAACTGGCGAAGGTGCTTGAGGGCCCAGATGCCACAGCGATTGACGAAGCCGACTCGGCGCTGAAGTCGGCGCAAGACCAAGCAGCCGCCGCCCGAACTGAAAGCACGAAAAGCGACACCATGGCGGCCAACGATGTGACCAACAAGACGGCCATGCGCAACAACGCCAAGGCCAAACTGGATGCCGATGTGGCCGCCAGTGCACCAGCAGACATGATCGCCGGCGATCAACTTGCGCTCACACAATCGCAACAAGATTTAGACCTCGCCGTTGCCGCCGTGCCAACAATTCACGCGGCGGGACTGGCCGCGATTCGCCAGGCCGACGACGGCGTCAAACTGGCTCAGAAGCGCCTCGATGCGGCGCGTAAACCGCTCGACACTTATTCGGCCAAACAGTCGCTGGCCGATGCCGAAAAGGGTGCTACTTCTGCCCGCGAAGATCTCGCCGACGCATCCAAGGGCGTAGGGCTCTACATCCCGGCCGACGAGTTGGTGTTCTTCCCTAAGCTTCCCGTGCGCGTCGATGTGGTCAAGGTGGTAAGGGGCTCGGCGCTCAGCGGTGCGGTCATGACCGTGAGTAACTCTCGCCTCGCTGTGGATTCCGCCGTTTCGCTGGGCGATCGAAAACTCGTACGCGAGAAGATGACTGTGGAAATTGAAGATTCAAACCTTGGCATCAAAGTAGCGGGAACCATTAAGTCGATCGCCGAAAAACCCAACACCAACAACGTTGGTGATCAACGTGTGTACATGGAGATCACGCCCGAGAAAGTGCCGCCGGAAATGGTCGGTGGCTCGGTGAAGATCACCATTCCAATTCAGGCCACGACTGGGAAATCATTGGCAGTGCCTGCGGCGGCCCTATCGGTTGACGGGCAAGGTCGCTCGCGAGTCGAAGTTGAAGACGATGCGACCAAACCCACTCGGTTCGTATTGGTAACGCCTGGCTTGTCGGCTGATGGTTTGGTAGCGATCAGTGTCGTGAGCGGCGGAGCGTTGAAGGAAGGCGATCAAGTGGTGGTAGGCGCTAAGCCGCTCGATTCGACGGGCACGTTGCCGGTGGAGTCCTCGGTGCCCAATTCGGCTGTGCCGAGTTCGGCTGTGCCGGCGTCGGCAGGTGGCAATGCGGCCACGACCACCTCGCTAGCACCATGACGATCGAGCCCGTAGTCGAGCTGCGAAACTTGTCTCGCACTTTTGACACAGAGCCCCCGGTGTACGCGTTGCGGGCGGTCGATCTTGTTGTTCAACGCGGCGAGTGGGTAGCAATTGTGGGGCCTTCTGGCTCGGGGAAATCTACGTTGCTCAATGTGTTGGGTTTGCTGGATCGTCCTACCGAAGGCTCGTATTTCCTTGACGGCTTTGACGTCGGCTCGTTGAGTGATGGCAAGCGGGCGTCGTTGCGCGGGCGTCGAATCGGCTTTGTTTTTCAAAGCTTTCACCTCTTGGCCTATCGCAG
>JAYWAI010000026.1:0-7519 GCA_043782545.1 Acidimicrobiia bacterium | reverse complement strand
GTGTCGACCACGTTTCCATTCACGTCCGATCAGCAATCGCTTTCAAGATGTCGTCTACTTCTATTTTTGGGGTCGAATTTGTGGCCGCCCAACGCTGTTGGCGACTGCAAACACCATTGCCCCACTCCTGGCTAGAACCCAGCGCTGCCGTGCGTTTGGCCGCTTCCAGCATGTACGCCCGGAGCGACTGACCAACGGCGGCAGCTCGAGCTTTCAGCGAGTCAAGAACTTCTTGCGGCACTTCTCGAATGGTGATCGTTGAAGCCATGATCTCAGTTCAATATCACTGTTTTCAGACCGAAACGAGTCAGGCCGTGCCACCGTCGAAGCGCGCCCCGACGTAATCACTTTCACGACCGAGCCACGATTACCTTTGGCGAGTCGCAACTCACGCTGCCCACAACGGTTCGCGAGTAACGACAACGCCGCTCCCGGGTGACGGATGTACGCCGGATTCGACCTACCACCGAAGGCCGACGGCACCGTCAACGGCGGCGCGGCAATCTCGAAGTTACGCGAAGCCGTCACCAATGTCGAACGCGACCACGCACCGAAATAGTGACCATTTCCGACGTTGCGGCAACGTCGGAAATTCGCCGAGAATGCTATTGTCCGTATTTGAGAACGACATCAGCGACCGGTACCAACGCTTGGTCGCCCATCACATGAGGGGTCTTGTATGAGCGACGCATCCACCACCAGTTCGCCAAGCAATGCGGTGTATTCGCCAAGCAATGCGGTGTATTCGCCAAGCAATATGGTGACGTACGACGTCACCGAAAGCAACGTTGCGATCATCACCCTTAACCGGGCCGACAAGGCCAACGCACAAACGCCGCTCATGCTCGATGAGCTCGACGACCTGTTTATGCAAGCAGCGGCGGACCCCGCCGTGAAAGTGATCGTGCTCCAGGCCAACGGAAAACACTTCTCGGCTGGGCATGATATTTCGCGTTCCGATGAATCCAAGGCCGGCGTCGAAGAGTTTCCCACTGACTGGAAAGTGGGCGGCCTGGCCTCGATCTACGAGTGGGAAACCAAGCGGTACATTGGCTACGCCCGCAAATGGCGTGACATTCGCAAACCCACGATTGCTGCCGTGCAAGGCCAATGCATCGCTGGCGGCTTGTTGCTGTGCTGGCCAATGGACATCATCATTGCGGCCGACAACGCCAAGTTTTCTGACCCCGTTGTGCGCATGGGTATCGGCGGCGTCGAATACCACGGGCACACCTGGGAAGTCGGCGCTCGTAAAGCCAAGGAATGGCTCTTTACCGCCAGCACGTTTACGGCCGAGCAGGCCGAAAAAATGGGCATGGTCAACCACGTCGTGCCACTCGACGACTTGCGTACATTCACTATGAAGATGGCTGACCAGATTGCCCAAATGAACGCTTTCGCACTCGCCCAAGCCAAGCGGGCAGTCAACCAGACCCAAGACATTCAAGGCTTCTACACCGCAGTGCAGTCTGCGTTTGATATTCACCAAACCGGCCACGGCAACGCCCTCGTGGTTAACGGCTACCCGATCCTGGTTGACCTGAGCCAGATGAAAGAGTCGATGAAACAGGCCTAAGGCTCCCTGATGCGTATTGGACTGATGGTTGGCCCAGAACGTGGCCGGTATGCCACCAAGGTGGAGCGCATGCTGCGCGACGCCACCTGGGCTGAAGACAACGGCCTGGCCGCAGTATGGATTCCCCAAGTACCTGACGAATTTGACGCCATGACGGCCGCCGCGCTTATCGCGCAGGCCACCTCGCTTATCGAAGTCGCCACAGCGGTGGTGCCACTGCAATCACGTCATCCGGTGGCACTGGTCCAACAATCGCTGTCGACACAACTAGTAGCGCAAGGACGTTTCACCCTCGGGCTGGGGCCATCGCACCATTGGATTATCTCTGACATGCTCGGCCTCCCGTATGAGAAGCCGGCCGCCCTTACCGCCGACTATTTGGACGTGCTCGATGGGGCCATGGCGGGGGCCGGAAATATTGACGTGGTCAACGATCGCTTTACGATTCATCAACCGATGTACGTGACCGACGCGCCGCGTATGCAAGTGATGCTGGCCGCGCTCGGCCCAGTGATGTTAAAGCTTGCCGGGGCGCGTACCGACGGCACCATTTTGTGGCTGGCCGACGAGCGGGCAATCGAGTCGCACATTGCGCCGAGCATCAGATCGGCCGCCGCGGACGCGGGGCGACGAGCACCGCGAATCGTGGCCGGCGTACCTGTCTGCTTGTGCCTTCCCAGTGAGGTCGCCGCCGCTAAAGATCGCGCCAATCGAGTGCTGTCAGAATCAACCGTTTCGCCCAACTATCAACGTCTCCTCGACAAAGGCAATGCCCGCACGGTGTCAGATATTTTGGCGGCCGGCGATGAGGCCATGGTGCGCGGACGATTGCTGGCCTTCGCCAACGCCGGGGCAACCGACATGTCGATTCGCGTGCTGCCCATTGGCGCGAATCGTGACGAACTCCTGGAATCCAGCCGACGGACCCGCGAATTCGTGGCCACCTTGGCGCGTGAATTCAACGGGCAGTGACGTCGCGGCAAACGACACCGTGGCAAACGCCACCGACACCAGCGACACAATGGCGGTCTTTGAAACATCACTCGCCCCTCGCCTCTACGCCCCCAAAGCGTTGATCCGTGTGGATCTGCTGACACAGAGTGCTGCTACGTCGTGGTGCTCGTACAAAGGTATTGCGTCATATTGGAACCTCAACGTCGATGGCGAATTGATCGCCCCGCCACGAGCTAGCACGGGCCGCCCAACGACACTCGTTTCGGTTCGGTCAACGCCTCGTCAACAAGCGAGAATTCCATTCTCAATCGACCCGCGTGGTCGGACGACCGAAGGGTGCAGAAATGTCAGAAGCACGGATTATCGACGCTTGCCGTACGCCACGTGGCATTGGAAAGGTGGGCAAGGGAGCGCTCGCTCACATGCATCCGCAACGCTTGGGCGCAACCGTGCTCAAGGCCATCAAGGACCGCAACGATCTCGATACCTCGACCGTGGATGACATCGTGTGGGGCACCAGCAACCAGTCCGGCACCCAAGGCGGCGACCTGGGTCGAATGGCTGCGCTGGATGCTGGCTACGACGTGCGCGCGAGCGGCGTGACGCTCGATCGCTTCTGCGGCAGCGGCATCACCACGTCCAACTTGGCAGCTGGCATGATCATGTCGGGCCTGGAAGATGTGATCATCGCCGGCGGCACCGACATGATGTCGAGCTACGGCACAAACCGAATTCCGGGCGGCGCGCCATTCATAGATGGTGGCAACACGCACCTGCGTTCTATCCACCCGCAACCGCACCAAGGCATCTGCGCCGACGTGATTGCCACACTGGAAAACATTCCCCGCCAAGCCCTCGATGAACTCGCCCTCGAATCCCAGACGCGGGCCGCGCAGGCCATTGCCCAAGGCCGTTTCGATCGCAGCCTGGTCAACGTAATTGCCGACGACGGCTCGATCATTCTGGATCGTGAAGAGTTCCCCCGCCCCGGCACCACCATCGAAAGCCTCCAAGCGCTCACGCCGTCATTTGCCGCGCTGTACGACGTGCCCGTCGACGCTGAAGGCACCACGTTCAAGAAACTGGTGCAACAGAAATTCCCCAATCTGGACATCACCCACGTGCATCACGCCGGCAACAGCTCTGGTGTAGTCGACGGTGCGGCCGCCATTTTGTGGGCGAGCCCCGATGCCGCCAAAGCACGTGGGTGGAAGCCCCGTGCCCGTTTGGTGGCCATGGCCAACGTGGGCGACGACCCCACTCTCATGCTGAATGCTCCGGTGCCTGCGGCCCGCAAAGTGTTGGCCAAAGCCGGCCTTCGCGTGAGCGACATTGACATTTTCGAAATCAACGAAGCCTTTGCTGTGGTGGCCGAAAAGTTCATCCGAGATCTCAATCTGGACCGTTCGAAAGTCAATGTCAACGGTGGTGCTATGGCGCTTGGCCACCCCATTGGTGCCACCGGCGCCATGCTCATCGGCACGGCGCTTGACGAACTCGAACGCACAAACGGCCGCTACGGTTTGATCACCATGTGCGCCGCCGGCGGTATGGCTCCGGCCATCATCATCGAACGTTTGTAATCACTACTCAACTTGTGCGGTAACCATGGCTTCAATAACCGGCATTCCCATCTTCGACGCCGACAATCACACGTACGAAACCACCGATGCGTTTACCAAGTATCTGCCCGATCGGTTCAAAAGCGCGGCAAGATCAGCGAGTACATCCCGAACCCCACGTTTGAGGAGGTCGCCCGTCCCGGCGCTCAAGAGGACTACTACCGCATTGGCAACCCGGAAGGTTTGAGCCGCGGTCTTGACCGCACACTCATGTTTCCCACGCTGGCCAGCGTGCCCTGGCAATTCAACTATCAGGATCGCATCTTTTCGACGCCAGTCATCACACTGCCGATTTTGGACAAGGCGCTCGAAGAGCTCGAATGGGTATTGGCCCGCGGTGCCAAAGTGGTGCTCGTTCGCCCCGCGCCGGTGCCCGGTTTTCGTGGCCCTCGATCATTTGCCCTTCCCGAGTTTGACCCGTTCTGGAAGCGTTGCGAGGAAGCCGGGATATTGGTGGCATTGCACTCCTCTGACAGCGGCTACGAGCGCCACGCCAACGAGTGGGTCGGCAGCAACACAGAGATGCTGCCCTTCCAACCCAACGCTTTTCGCATGGTGGCGTCGTGGCGTCCCATCGAAGACGCGGTGGCATCATTGATTTGCCACGGCACGCTGACCCGATTCCCCGACATCAAAATTGCCGTTGTTGAAAACGGGGGCAGTTGGGTGGAGCCGTTGCAAAAGACGTTGAAAGATATGTACAAGAAGATGCCGCAAGATCTGCCAGAAGATCCCCTGGTGGCCATGCGACGCAACATACACATCAGCCCGTTTTGGGAAGAGGACTACGCCAAGCTGTCGGATCTCATGGGCCCCGATCGCATCTTGTTCGGATCTGATTTTCCGCATCCAGAAGGTCTGGGCGATCCCGCGAAATTTGCCGAAGAAATCGGCCATCTGGAGCCGGAGTTGCTCGGCAAAATCATGGGCGGCAACTTGGCCCGCCTCATGGATATGGACAACGTGGCGCTCGTCTAACGCTCACACCTTGGGCCCGAGAATCCGATCCACGTTGTTGAGCAGGTCGTCGGATACGGTCATTTGATTGGAAGACCCAAAATTCGAGTGGCAATAATGTTCTTCTGGATTTGCGAGGTGCCACCCATCACACTCTGGCTGCGGCTGTAAAGGTACGTGTCGAGCAACTCTTCACTCACTCCGGCCATTGCTTGGGACGAGCCGAATGCCAATGCCGCGTGCCCAACGCTTTGCTCTACCCACGTCATCAACAGTTTGTCGATCGAGCCATCAGGTCCGTGAGTGACCCCACCAATACGCTCAGAGAGCCTCCGAGCCGTGTGCAGGCGCAACATCTCTGATTGCACATACGCCCACGCAAGTCGCTCCTCGACTTCTGCCGATACGGCAGCTGGATTGGCGCCAGCAATGGCTTCGAGTTCGCGCACAGTCTTCGCGTAGCGAGCGAAGAAACCCAATTCGGCGGGCTCGCGTTCGTGGCTCACGATGGTCATAGCCAGGGCCCAGCCTTCGCCCGGCGCGCCGATCATATTGTCTGCTGGCACACGAGCTCCGTCGAACTCAACTTGGCCAAACTCAGTAGTGATGCCATTGATCATTTTCAGGGGCCGTTGCTGAATACCGGACTGGTGCATCGACACGGCGAAAGCCGATATTCCCCTGTGTTTCGCCACGTCAGGGTCCGTGCGAGCCAACACGATGCACCAATCGGCCACATCGGAATAGCTCGTCCAAATCTTGTGGCCGCTCACGATGTACTCGTCGCCGTCACGCACCGCCGTGGTGCGCAGTGATGCTAAATCGCTGCCCGCGTCTGGCTCGCTAAAACCTTGGCACCAACGTTCCGTGCCGTTAATCAAACCGGGCAGAAACCGCTCTTTGGTGGCTTGGCTACCGTGATGGCTGATGCCTTGGATGAGGTACCCCAGGCTGGGTTTCGGTGGCGCTCCGGCCAGCGCCAATTCCTCATCGACGATGACCTCGCACACCGGCGAAAGTTCCCGGCCGCCGTACTGTGCTGGCCACGTGAGGGCAAAGAATCCCGCGTCGTACAGCCGGCGATGCCAGTCGCCCAGCGACGTCCAGTAGCTGTCGTCGGTGTGTGAACGTTTGATGGTGTCGCCGCCGTCGGCCAGCCAACCTCGAATGCGTTTTCGAAAGGCGGCCTCTTCGGGCGAGTCATGAAAGTCCATGATTGGCTCCCCATCGTTGTTGGGCGAGCAGGGCCATGTGTGGCCCGGCGCCGCCGAAAAGTTCGGTCGACAGAAGGGCCCGACGCAAGAACACGTGCGCCATGCATTCCCAGGTGTTGCCAATTCCGCCGTGCACCTGGATCGAGGTTTCACACACCACGAGCGCGGCGCGTGAGGCGTACGCCTTCGCCACTGCGGCGGCACTCCGAGCATCGACGCCCGGCAGGGCATCCACGGCCCATCCCGCGTAATTTACGGCGCTCGCCGCACCTTCGATGAGAGTGGCGGCCTCGGCCAGCAAATGTTGCACCGCTTGATACGAGCCAATGGCTGCACCGTATTGACGTCGTTGCTTGGCGTACGCGGTGGCCAATTCGGTAGCGCCTTGCATTGCCCCGACAAGGTCGGCGGCGGTGAGCGTCACGGCCAGCGCCGTCCACGACTCCAGTGCATCAGCATCGAACGCTCCGGTGCCGACCACCGGGAGAACAGACGCCCCCGGCATCACGTTGACGACGGGGCGAGTGAGATCGACGCCGGAGGTCATTTCGCCGAGCGCCACGACACCCAACGACAACGCCGTATAGCTGTGACACACAACCATGCCAACGCGCGCACACGCAGCATCGATCGCCAGACCGCGATCAACAACAGAGTCGCCA
The DNA here is from genome assembly GCA_043782545.1 of Acidimicrobiia bacterium. Classification (GTDB taxonomy): domain Bacteria; phylum Actinomycetota; class Acidimicrobiia; order Acidimicrobiales; family JBBRKR01; genus JBBRKR01. The sequence goes on along the minus strand of JAYWAI010000026.1, from coordinate 534 downwards.
GTCGCCAGCGCCATGTGTCGCAAGCTCGAGTCGACCACCACCGTGGCCATCAGATCGGGGCCCTCGTAGCCGACTCGACGCAACAAATCGTGCGCCAGCAACGGCCCGAGGTACGCAGTATCGCACGCATGATGAGCCAGGGCCCGAGCCACGATGACCGCCTCCACGCCCGACGCCAACGGCTCGTGTTTGGACCCGGCGCGCAATTCGCGCCAGCCTGCTTGAGCAACGGCGCTATCCAGGCGGAGGTTCCGCTCGGCATCGTCAAGGTCGCCGACCGCAGTCGGGCCGAGCCGTGTGGCAAGCCGTTCCGCGACATTAGTGAGGTCGCGTTGATCAGATGAGGGGCGGGCGTCCAACCTAACTCCTGTAATTCGCTTTGAGTTCCCGACGCAACACCTTGCCGGATGGCAATCGTGGGATCTGATCCAAAAATTGCACATGCGAAATCCGTTTGTAACTGGCCAGTTCGCGAGCCACCAGAGAGCGCAAATCGTCTGCAGTCACGTTAGAGCTCGGGGCCCGCACGACAGC
>JAYWAI010000025.1:0-2857 GCA_043782545.1 Acidimicrobiia bacterium | reverse complement strand
TTCGCCAACCGCGGCGATCGCCTGGTGTTCTCCAATGGCGTACTGATCTTGGCTGGCTTCGCGGCAATATTGGTCATTGTCTTCAACGGCGATGAGTTGAAACTGATTCCGCTCTACGCAGTAGGCGTGTTTACAGGATTCACGCTCAGCCAAACCGGCATGGTCGTGCACCACTACCGCCTCAAACACAAAGGTTGGAAGACGGGCGCGGTGATCAATGCCATTGGCGCGTTGGCTACCGGCGTAGTGCTGATCGTCGTCGCGTCATCGAAATTCACATCGGGCGCCTGGGTGCCAGCAGTACTGATTCCGCTCCTTGTACTCCTGCTGCGTTCTATTGGCCGCCACTACGACAAGGTCGCCAAAGCCCTGGAAATTCCTGAGGGCTACAAGGTTGTGCGCCATACCCATACCGTTATCGTGCTCGTGTCGCGCGTGCACTTCGGCGTACTCCAAGCGCTCTCGTATGCCAAGTCGCTCGCCCCCGATCGGCTCATGGCCGTGCACGTCGTGTCCGACGCCGCCGACCAAGAGAGCATCACTGAACAGTGGGAAAAATTCGGTATCGACGTCGAGCTTCATACTGTGTATTCGCCGTATCGTGCGCTGGCCGGGCCGATCATGAAGTTCATCGACGAAGCCGATGCGGTTTTCCCCGACGACATCATCACCGTGGTATTGCCTGAGTTTGTGGTGCAATCGTGGTACCAGCAGATCCTGCACAACCAATCGGCGCTCGCACTCAAGGCTCGTTTGTTGTTCCGCAAAAACACCGTTGTGACGTCGGTGCCGATTGTTGTTGAATAGCTAAACATTTAGCCATGAATGGTGTTTTGCCCATTGTCGCGACTTTCTTTCTGACCTAACGTCGAAGTGGGGCGACCCCAAGTCCGGGGTCGAACACACTGAAATATTTTGGGAGAGCGCTCAATGAGCACAGAATCAAAAGGCCTTCTGGCCGAATTTAAGGCGTTTATCGCCACCGGCGACCTCATGACGATCGCAGTTGCGTTCATCATGGCCGGCATCATCAAAGACCTCGTGCAGTCGTTCATCAACGACATCTTCATGGGTGTCGTTGGCTTGATCGTTGGCTGCAAAGACATCATGGTCGACGGAAAAGCCGTCGGAAAAGATTGCACCGGCGTTGCTGGCAAGGCCTACAAGACAATGAAATATGGTTCGTTTATCAACCAAGCAGTGGTCTTCATTGTGACCGCCTTCATTGTGTTTATGTTGGTCAAGGTGTACAAGAAGATGACCAAGCGAGGCCTGTCGACCGATGGCCCCAGCGAAGTCGACCTCCTCACCGAAATTCGCGATTCACTCCGCGCTCGCTGATCTGAAAGTCTGACCGGTATGGACATAGCCATCACCGGAGCCACTGGCCTCGTCGGCACGGCGCTGATTCCAGCGCTACGTGCCGCGGGCCATCGGCCCATCGCTCTTATTCGGCCTTCATCCAAGCCAGTGAGCGCCGATGTGATCCAATGGGATCCTGTCGCCGAAACAGTCGACGCAGCATCGCTCGAAGGAATCGACGCCGTCGTACATTTAGCTGGAGCCGGTATCGGTGACAAGAAATGGACCGACGCCCGCAAGCACGAAATTCTCAACTCGAGAGTCGTTGGCACACGATTGATATCCAGCACCCTCGGGCTCCTCACCAAAAAACCTTCAGTATTTTTGAGTGGTTCCGCCGTAGGGATCTATGGCGATCGAGGCGTCGAAACTCTCGATGAATACTCAGCCACGTCAACCGATCGTTCCGATTTCGCCGCCAACGTATGCCGTGAATGGGAGCAAGCCGCCGAACCCGCCCACACCGCTGGCATACGCACTGCAGCGTTGCGCACCGGGATTGTGCAATCTATCGACGGCGGGGCATTGGCGAAACAACTTCCGCTTTTCAAGCTGGGTATCGGTGGCCGCATTGGATCCGGCAAGCAATACCTTTCGTGGATTTCGATCGACGATGAGGTAAACGCCATCATCCATCTACTGACCGCCGACGTCGATGGCCCGGTAAATCTCACCGCCCCTGTGCCGTGCACTAACGACGACTTCACCAAAGCGCTCGGCAAGGCCTTGCACCGACCCACCTTTCTGCCGATACCGAAGTTTGGCCCTCAATTGTTGCTCGGTAAAGAAGCCACCGAACACATGCTGTACGCGGGCGCAAAAGTGATGCCGACCAAGCTGGAAGCATCCGGGTTTCAATTCACGTATAGAACGATTCACGAATGCTTGCCAGCCTTGATCGGAAAACGCTAGAGGCACCTATTTCGGTGGCATTCTGATGCCGCCGTCGTGCTTATTTCGGTGGCATTCTGATGCCGCCGTCGACGCGAATCGTCTCGGCGTTCATGTACGAGTTGGTGATGCATTCGATCACCATTGAGGCGAGTTCCTCTGGAGCGCCGAGTCGTTGCGGGAACAGCACACCTTTTTGCAACTGGGCCTTAAATGCTTCAGAACCTTCGCCCCGGCCGTAGATCGGCGTGTCGATGAGCCCGGGGGCCACCGTGTTGACGCGGATGCCGACGGGCGAAAGGTCACGGGCGATCGGTAGCGTCATGCCCACGACCCCGCCTTTGGATGCCGAGTACGACGCCTGGCCGATCTGGCCGTCGAACGCGGCGACCGACGCGATGTTGACAATGGCGCCACGCTCATTATTGGCAAAGGGCTCTGTCTGGCTCATGGCCGTGGCGGCAATCCGAATGCAGTTAAACGTTCCGATCAAGTTGATGCTGATCACCTTGGTGAAATAGTCAAGGTTGTGGGCAGACTCATACGCGCCGTCACGGCCAATGGTTCGCGATGCGCCACCAATGCCGGCCGAGTTGACCAAAAT
>JAYWAI010000024.1:0-19877 GCA_043782545.1 Acidimicrobiia bacterium | reverse complement strand
TAATCATCATCGTCCTGCTCGTCCTGGTACTCACCGGAGGTATCGGTTACGGTCGCCGTCGCCGCCTCTAACCGTTTCGCGTGCCATGAGTGCCCGTCTTGTTCGTACGAAGTCCTCAGCACCGAATCATCGTCGCGGTGTGACCACGGTCAGTCCATAGTCACGTGCGGCCGTAGCCCAACGATCGTCATACGTGACGAGACCGTCGATCGAATCACCCAGTCCCAACGCGCACGCCAGGTGCAATGCGTCGAGGCTGCTCATTGAACGAGGTTCTAATTCAGCTGCGTGGGCATAAGTCTGCGTCGTGAGCGTGACGACGAAAAGCGAATCCAACACCGCTACCGCCTGGCCCATCAAGCTCACGTCGACCCTCCGCACGGCACGGACCAATTCAGTGCGGAGCAAGTCACATGCCACGATCTGACCGTCGTGGCGTCGAGCCCATGTTGTCATCGCCGAAGATTCGGACTCCTTGGCCACAAGCTTCACGGCGGCAGACGTGTCGATAAAATACATGCCTAGTACCGCTCGTCGTCTCGCATTTCGGTAACAACCTGAGACAGCGTTGGACCGGTCGCTTTGCGGGGACGATCAAGACTCGCAATTGATCGTCGAGGCGGTCGAGCTAATCCGGATGCCACTAGTGCGCTCAATCGGTCGGTGGCAATACCAACGAGCAACGCCACCGGCACGCCCCTGTCGGTAATGGTCACTGGCTCGCCACTTGCCGCCTGCTCGACGACACTCGATGCGTTTTGTTTGAGAGCTCGAATTCCGACTGTGGCCATGTGCTTCAAGGTAGCACATTCTTAGATATTGAACCGGCAAAGCTGGACGGTCACGAACGATCCGACCGTGTCGATCGAACCCCTCGGTTAGCGTTCCGGGCGGTTTCTCGGCCGGGATACGCGGGCAACAGGTCAGCGTTCGTCAATCGGCCGAGCAGAATCACCGTGTTGGTGTCGATTGATCAGCCGTTATGGCCAGCCGACAACGCAGTAAACGGCCAAGTCGGCCCTGAACTCACACGAATAATCTGGTGTCGAAGGGGGGACTTGAACCCCCACGTCCTTTCGAACACCAGCCCCTCAAGCTGGCGCGTCTGCCTATTTCGCCACTTCGACGTGGAATTGCGTTTCGTACCTTAATGGGCCGCCGCAAGGCTACCCAAACGGTTTGCGAACTAGTTGTTGAGGAGGAGGGCCAGCCCTGTGGTGGTAAAGGCAAACACGGCCACGGCCACAAATGTGATGCGGTTGAGATTCTTCTCGGCCACGGTAGAGCCCGCAGCCGATGCACCGGCGCCGCCGCCCATCATGTCGGAAAGGCCACCGCCTTTGCCTGAGTGCAAAAGCACAAGGACGATCAGCACGAGGCAAACGATTGCATGAACGGGGACGACAAGCCAAAGCACTCGCTTAGGTTAGCGCGGTCACCGGCTCTGGGAAGTGACAGGCCACCCGATGGTTATTGCCAAAGTCGACCAACACTGGTTCTTGCTCGCCACAAATGTCTTGCGCCTTCCAACAACGAGTCCGGAATCGACAACCCGATGGCGGGTTAACTGGTGACGGCACATCGCCTTCGAGGATGATCCGCTTCCGTTGTCGCTGCAGACGGGGCTCGGGTACCGGCACAGCCGACAACAGTGCCTTGGTGTACGGATGACGAGCCGAATCGTAGACCTCGTTGGCCGGGCCTTGCTCAACAATTTTGCCGAGATACATGACCGCGACTTCGTCACAGATGTGTCGTACCACGCCGAGATCGTGCGCGATAAACACGTACGCCAAACCGAGCCGGTCTTGTAATTCCTCGAGCAGGTTGATGACACCGGCTTGGATGGACACGTCGAGGGCGGACACAGGCTCGTCCAAAATGATCAATTCGGGTTCTGCGGCGAGTGCCCGCGCGATCCCGATGCGTTGGCGCTGGCCACCAGAAAACTCGTGCGGGTAGCGATTGACATGCTCGGGGTTCAGGCCTACCAGGCGCATGAGCTCTCGAACGCGTTCCTTTTCGACTCCACGATGCAACCCATGTAGTTGCAGCGGTTCTCGAACTGTCGAGTTGACGGTCAATCGCGGGTTGAGCGACGCGTAGGGATCTTGGAAGACGAATTGAATTTTACGCCGAAGATCCTGGAGTTGGCTGCCCTCGACAGCGGTAAGGTCGTGACCATTGAAAAGCACGCGACCTGATGTAGGACTGAGAAGCCGGACGAGTAAACGGCCGGTTGTTGATTTCCCGCAACCGGACTCTCCCACCAAGCCAATCGTCTGCCCTTTCGCGACCGACAATGAAACGCCGGAGACGGCCTGAACGATGCCTCGTTGCCGCCCGAATATGCCGCCCTTGATTGGGAACTCTTTAACCAGGTCAGTAGCTTCAAGCACGAGTGCGTCGGTCATTGCGCCCGCTCCTTGATTATTTCGTCCGCCGCGACACACGCGGACAAATGGTCGTGGCCGACCTCGCGAAGTTCGAGGCGAGCGACATCGCACTCGCCAGGTCGCACACGAGCGCACCTTGGCGCGAATGCGCAGCCTGTCGGGAGGTGAATAACCGAAGGCGGTTGACCTCCGATTCGGTACAGCTTTTCTCCATCACGACGTCGATCCAGACGAGGCAATGACGCCAACAACCCTTCGGTGTAGGCGTGGCATGGTTCGTGAAATATTGCATCGACCGATGCGATTTCAACAGGTCGGCCGGCGTACATGACCAACACGCGATCGGCCATGCCGGCCACTACGCCAAGGTCGTGCGTAATGAGCATGATTGCCGTGCCTGTATTTTGCTGAATTCGCTCAATCACTTCGAGTACCTGCGCTTGAACAGTCACGTCTAACGCCGTTGTTGGCTCATCGGCGATAAGCACATCGGGGTCGTTGGCAATGGCTATCGCGATCATGATGCGCTGGCGCATGCCACCGGACAATTCGTGCGGGAATTGATTGATGCGTTTGGTCGGGTCGGGAATACCGACGAGGTCCATCAGTTCCATGACGCGATCGGTGACTGCCGATTTTGACTGCTTAGAGTGAACGGTCATTGCTTCGGATATCTGATCGCCAATTTTGAACACCGGATTCAGCGCCGCGAGTGCGTCTTGAAAGACCATGGCGACTTTGCGGCCGCGCAGTTCACGCATGCGTCGCTCGTCAAGGCCGATGAGTTCTTGGCCACGAAACTTGATGGAGCCCGAAATCTGGGCACGCTTGCTGTGTAACCCCATGATCGCCATCGATGTCACGCTCTTGCCTGAACCTGACTCCCCCACGATGCCCAACGTTTCGCCTTCGGCCAAGGTGAACGACACGCCGTCGACTGCTTTCACCAGGCCATCGTCGGTGGGAAAACTCACAACAAGATTTTCAACCTCGAGCACGGCATCTGTCGTCACTTTCGGTCTCCTTGAGGATCAAATGCGTCCCGAATGCCGTCACCAACAAAGTTGATCGCTAGCACTGTTAGGACAAGCATCAACCCCGGGAAATAGATGAGGAATGCGCTGTTTGTGCCAATCGCTGACTCGGCGTCGCTCAGCAAATTGCCCCACGACGTGTCGGGCGGCTTAATGCCGTATCCCAGGAATGACAAGGTCGACTCCGAGAGAATTGCTCCTGCCATTGCAATCGAGGCATTCACAATGATCGGGCCAACCAGGTTGGGCAGTATGTGGCGTACGACGATTCGGGGGCCGGACGCTCCAGCCACGCGGGCGGCGTCCACGAATTCCCGTTCTTTGATGCCAAGCACAAGCCCGCGGACCACGCGAGCGATGGTCATCCAGCCCAGTCCGGCCAGCACGATAACGAGTGCATTGGGACTCTGCCCCAATTTTTTCACCGCGATAGCGAGCACCGCAATACCAGGGACAATCAGAAACAGGTCAGTGAAACGCATGAGCACTTGATCAATTGCTTTCCCGCGAAATCCAGCAATGGCACCGACCGCGGTGCCAATGAACGTTGACAGCAGTGCAACAACGAGGCCAATACGCAATGAAATTTGCCCGGCATAAATTGTCTCGGTGAAATAGTCGCGTCCAATCGCATCAACGCCGAAGAGGTGTTTCCAACCTGGTGTGAGGAGATCGGGTTTGATCGCTCCCCTGACGACTAGATCCAAATCTTGATGGTTCTTTGGATACGGAGCGATCCAGGACGCCCCGTAGCAAAAGATCACTAGTAGGGCCAGAATGACCAAACCGAATATGGCGCCTTTGTGTTTGAAAAACCGGCGTCGGACGAGCTGCCACTGACTGCGAGCAATGGGCTCTGACATCGTTGCAACATCCGTCATGACAGCCTCACTCTCGGGTCGAGCACGGTATAGAAGAGATCAGCGACGAGGTTGAAGACGATCACGAAAAACGCCGTCACGAGGAACCAGGCCATAAGCGTGTACGCGTCGCCAGTTTGCAGGGACGTTAGGAACAATCGTCCCATGCCAGGGATCGAGAAGATCTGTTCCGTGATGACCAGACCGCCGAAAAGTGCAGCGGTTTCGACAGCCATGATGGTTACGAGCGGGGTCAGGGCATTGCGTAGGGCGTGTTTAAAAATCACCTTTCGGCGTGGCACACCTTTGGCCTTGGCAGTACGCACAAAATCCGATGACAGCACGTCAAGCATCGAGGAGCGCTGAAAGCGGCTCCACTCGGCGATCGACTGCACAGTCAAGGTCATAACGGGTAAAACGAGATGTCGGGCGTAGTCGAGGTCGATCCCCGAACTGTCGCCTTTGTGGAGCCCCACTCCGTAAAACCAAGGATTCTTGAGCCCAAGCCAACCTTTGAGAGATGGTCCGAGAAGTTGGTAGGCCACGAGGCCAAACCAGAACGGCGGCATGGCCACGCCGATATAGGAAAGAGCGGTAAACGTGTAGTCAGGAATTGAATATTGACGAACGGCCGAATACACACCGATCAGCACTGAGATGATGGCCGAGAAAAGTGTGCCCCAGATGATGAGCTGCAACGTGGTGCCCAGCGCCCGGGTGATAAGCGGAAAGACGTCGCCGTTGGTTCGCGTACTCACCCCGAAATCGCCGCGCAGAATATGTTTGAGCCATGTAAACCATTGAGTGGGTATTGAGTCGTTGAGGTGCCACTTCGCTCGGAAACGAATGATTGCCGTAGGGTCCTTGGACGTTGCGAATTTCTCACCGGGATCAAAGGTGATACGGACACCCCAGAACAATATGAAACTCGCGACCAGCATGACCGGGACCGAATACAGAATGCGGCGACCGACGTAAGCGAACACAATGCGCCTTTCTCAGCAAAAACCGTTGTAGGTGGCACCGCTGAAAGCGGCACCACCTACAACTGAAGGTTCCTAAATGCTTACAGCGACCAGTGATTCAGGCTGCCGAAGATTGAGTAAATAGCGTTGTCGGAAACGCCGCTCTTGATCTTGGAAGAGATCAACCCAATGTTGGGCAGCGGATCCAATGGCAAGCTGACCATATTTTCTGCCATGAGCAGATCGGCCTTCTTGGAACTGTCGGTTACCTTGGCCAAGTCGGTGTTGTAATCGACTGCCTCAAGCAGCGGATCCAATCCTGTGACGGTGGTGCGGGTCCAGTTGTTACCGGTGTTCTTGTTTGCTGCCGTAGGAATGTTCTTCGAGCACATGATCGTGCAGTTGCCTGGGTCGATTGACGTGGCGACCTGAGCGTACAGTGCGAGTTGGAAGTCGCCGGCCGGAAGGATCTTGCCGAACAAATCGCCAGCCTTGTGGTTGTCGATCGTCATGTCGAAGCCCGCTTCTTTGAGCTGTGCTTGCAGGACTTGCTCGGTGAGCTCACGACGCTTGTTGCCAGCGGTGGATTGCAACGAGAACGAAGCCTTGTTGCCACCCTTGGCCCAAATGCCGTCACTGCCCTTGGCCCAGCCATCGGCGGTCATCAACGCGTCGACCTTCTTGAGGTCCTTGGTGTAGGCAGAGTACCCACTGGGGTCAGATACTGCGGCCAAGATCGGCGGGTTGAGTGATTGAGCTGCCTTATCGACACCAATGCCACCAAACAACGCCTTCACAATCGCATCGCGATCGATGGCGTAAGCAAACGCTTGACGGAACTTCACGGTATCGAACGGTGCCTTCACGTTGTTCATCCACAGCGCCTCGAGGTTGCCAGTGTTGGCAGTCACGAGTTGTTGGCCGTCCAAGCCGCCGGCCTTGATGGCTTCAACGGTGGCGAGTTGCGGTTGTGGGTAGATGGCATCGACTTCGCCGTTTTGGAACGCCTTGAATTCAGCAGCGGTGTCGGCAAGGATCTTGAAGACCACTTTGTCGAGGAATGGCTTGTCGCCGAAGTAGGCGGTGTTCGGTACGAGGGTAATGGTGTTGCCCTTGTCCCACTTCTCAAGCTTCCAGGGGCCACCCGACCAGGTGTAGCCGTCTTTCATTTCAGCGTCACGGTCTTTGCCGGCGAGCAAATGCTCCGGGAAAATGCCGTATCCACTGCCGAACAGCGACCGCCAGGGGGCGTAGGGCTTGTCGGCCTTGAAGGTAACGACAGCGGTGTCGGGCTTGGAGGCGTCAACGCCTTCGATGTCGATGTAGCCATCGGTACCGTAGATGTCTTTACCTGTGGTGACTTGTTCCCAGGTGTACTTGAAGTCAGCTGAGGTCATTGGCTTGCCATCTGACCACACGGCCTTAGGGCTAATCACGTAGGTGATGGTTTGCTTGCCGCCCACGACTGCTGCTGTTGGCTCGCTAGCCAACATTGCCGACGGCTTGTAGGAATACGCTTCGCCATCTTTCACGACGTCGTAGGCGCGCGGCATGGTGTTGTAGCCGACTTCCCATGAACCCCATGATGAACCGCCACAGGCGCCCATCCAGTCCATGCAGTCTGGTTCTTGTTCTGCACCAACGGTGACCGTTCCGCCTTTTTTCCCGACGGGAGCGGCAGTTGTGGTGGTGCCTAGGGTCGTGGTGGTCACGCCCGTAGTGGTGGTGTCACCTGCTTTGGTTGTGGTTGCTGTTTTTGCGTCGCTGCTGCATGCAGCAGCGATGAGGCCGAGGCCTGCCACAAGCGCAAATGCACCGAGGCTTTTTCTTGAACGTGTCACGTATGACCCTCCCGTTGTTGTTGGAATTGAATTCTTTGACGGCATGTTTCGCCTCCGAAGTTTCCAATGGTTACCGGTCGGAAACTAGTGCGAAAAACTGCTGCACTCAAGCACCTTGTGACTCCCGTCACACGATTGCAATGAAACGAAGATTTCGGCACGATGTAATTGTGTAACAGACGTTCCGGCTACGACAGGGCGCGAAACTGCACCAATTTGGCAAATTCGTCGGGGTCCAAGCTGGCTCCACCGACTAGTGCACCATCGATGTCTGGTTGAGCCATGAGCTCAGAAACGTTGGAAGGTTTCACCGAACCGCCATATTGAATTCGCACCGCATCACCGGTAGAAGCGCCATACATTTCTGCCACCGTGGCGCGGATAAGCGCGCACACGCTTTGTGCGTCGTCGCTTGAGGCCGTGCGGCCAGTGCCGATAGCCCAAATTGGCTCGTAAGCGATCACAAGCGATGCCGCCTGTTCGGCGCTCACTTTGGTCAATCCAGCCCGCACTTGATTGACCACTTTCATGTCCGTGGAGCCACTCTCGCGCTCGGTCAGAGTTTCGCCAACGCACAAAACTGGAGTCATGTCGTTGGCGAGAATGGCTCGCAACTTGGCGTTGACCAGTTCGTCGGTCTCGCCAAAAATCTCTCGTCGTTCGCTGTGGCCCGCTATGACGATCTTGACGTTGAGCTTCGCCAACATACCTGCCGACACTTCGCCGGTAAAGGCACCCCTGACCTCCGAGTGGCAGTGCTGCGCCCCCAGTTGTATGAACATTTTGTCGCTCTCGATCACCGTCTGAATGCTGCGCAGGTCGGTGAAGGGCGGATGCACGCTCACATCGACGTATTCAAAGTCGTCCTTGTGAAGCAAGTAGCTCAATTTTTGGACGGTCTGAATCGCCTCAAAGTGATTGTGATTCATTTTCCAGTTGCCGCTGATGAGCGGCTTGCGCGTGGGTTTCTTACTTGACATTGGGTGCCTTTCGGAGCGCGGCCAATCCTGGCAGATCGCCGAGTTCCATGAGTTCGAGCGCTGCGCCCCCGCCGGTCGACACGTGATCCACCTCGTCGGCCAAGCCGAACAGTGCAATGGCTGCCGCAGAATCTCCGCCCCCCACCACGGTGAATGCTCGGGTTTCGGCCATGGCTCGGGCGATCTGCTTGGTGCCAGCAGCGAAGCGAGGATCTTCAAACATGCCCATGGGTCCGTTCCACATCACCGTCTTGGCATCCAAGATCACGTCAGTAAAAGCCGCGGCCGTGCCCGGGCCAATGTCGAGGCCTTTCCACTCGGGCGGCACACTGGCGCCGATTTGGCGCACGGTGCCGTCAGGCCCGAGTGCCGTCAGATCGTGCGGTAGATGAATCTTTTTTGTACCGGCCAACAATCGTTTGCAGGTGTCGATCATGTCGGGCTCGCACAGGCTGGCGCCGACAGAGTGGCCCTTGGCGGCCAGGAACGTGAAGCACATGCCGCCTCCTACGATCAACTCATCCACGATGCCCAACAGTGCTTCTACAACTCCGAGCTTGTCGGAGATCTTTGAGCCGCCCATGATGCCGACGAACGGGCGCTTTGGCTGATTTCGCACTCCAAGAAGCACTTCAACTTCGCGGGCCAACAACCGTCCGGCGGCCGATGGCAGAAACTGGGGTGGGCCCACAATTGAGGCGTGGGCACGGTGCGAGGCACCGAAGGCATCATCGACATATACATCGATGCCTTCAATGAGCGACTGCACAAACGCTGGGTCGTTGCCTTCTTCGCCGGGGTTGAATCGCAGGTTTTCGAGCAACTCAACGCCGGGCGCGAGTTCGGCGAGGCGGGCGCGTACCGGGGCGAGCGAGTACTTCTCGTTCGGTGTGCCCTTCGGCCGACCGAGATGTGAACACGCCACCACGGTTGCACCGTGTTGCTGCAACCACTGAATCGTGGGCAGCGCCGACCGAATCCGAAGATCATCGGTGATGACTGCGCCGTCGAGCGGCACGTTGAAATCGGCTCGCAGCAGTACTCGCTTGCCGTCGAGGGTTGGTAAGTCCTCCAGAGTGGGGACGCCGAAGAACGCCATGCGCTACTTCTTTGCGGTTTTCGCGGTGGGCTTTGCCGCGGCCGACTTGGGTTTTGCCGCGGCCGATGTAGCCGGTGCCTTCTTGGCGGCCTTGGGCTTACGGCCCACGATGGCCGACAAGTCCACGAGACGGTTGGAGTAGCCCCATTCGTTGTCGTACCAGCCGAACACCTTGATCATGTTGCCCATGGCCATCGTCAGCTTGGAGTCAAAGGTGCAGCTGGCCGGTGAGCCCACGATGTCGCTCGACACGATTTCGTCCTCGGTGTACACCAATACTTTGCTGAGCGCGCCCCTGCTGGCGGCGGCTTTGAACGCTTTGTTGAGTTCTTCGACTGTCACGTCGCGCTTCAACAGACCGGTGAAGTCCGTGATCGAGCCGTCTTGAACCGGTACCCGCAGAGATGAGCCGTCGAGCTTGCCCTTCATCGATTGGAGCACCAGAGCCGTCGCACGGGCCGCTCCAGTGGACGCGGGGACGATGTTTGCGGCCGATGCACGCGCCCGTCGCAAATCTTTGTGGGCGAGGTCCAGCAGGTTTTGATCGTTGGTATAGGCGTGCACCGTGGTCATCAGACCCCGCTCGACGCCGAAGGCATCGTCAAGCACTTTGATCATGGGCACGAAACAGTTGGTGGTGCACGAAGCGTTCGACACGATGTGGTGGTTAGCTGGGTCGTAATCGCCGTCGTTCACGCCGATTACGAACGTGGCATCCACGTTGGTGGCCGGGGCCGAAATGATGACCTTGCGAGCACCGCCGTGAATGTGGGCGGCCGCTTTCTCGCCGTCGGTGAACATGCCGGTTGATTCAATCACTACGTCCACGCCGAGATCGCCCCACGGCAAATTCTTCGGATCGCGTTGTGCGAAGACGAGAAACTCGTCGTCGCCGACCTTGATACCGGTTTTTGTGACCTTCACGCTGGCGTTGAGGCGTCCGTGCGTCGAATCATACTTCAGCAAATGCGCATTGGTTTCCGACGAGGTGAGGTCGTTGACGGCCACCAAATCGATGTCGGCACCTTGGGCGCGAGCGGCCCGAAGGAAGTTGCGACCAATCCGACCAAAGCCGTTAATTCCAACGCGAACAGTCATGTGAAGCTCCTAATAGAGAGAATGTGTTGAGAAGATTTTCGTGCCACGATTGCTGGGCAGCAACGAGACACTAGTGAGACGCAGCGGTGGTCAGGCGACATAGTACGGCGCTGAGTTTTTCGCTGTCATGCGATTGGCGATTTGGTCGGGCCACATCAAACTCGACGATGGGAACCGTCACCTCTCCGCGTTCCATTTCGCTCGGCACGCTCACGATCACTTGATCAATCGCAATGCCGTGTCGGGCTAAGGCATTGGTGTGATCCGCCACCGAGAATCCGGCAGTTTCTGGCGCTTGGGGCAGGAGGTTGCAAATGTAAATTCGCTTGCCATGCGCCACGCGAATCGCCTCGCGGATCGCCGGCACGGTTGCCGCAGACAGCACGCTGGTAAACAGCGATCCGGGACCCAGGATGATTTGGTCCGCCCGTGCGATTGACGTGAGCACGTCTGGGTGTACACGCGCCGAAACAGGCGAGAGCGTGATCTCCGTGATGTCATGAGAACTCATCACCGCAACCTGGCCGACAACCACCCCGTGGCGCGTTGCCGCCTCGAGCGTGACGACCTCGGTAGTAGCGGGTAGAACGCGACCAATACAGCCCATAAGTCGACCGATCTCATCCAGTGCTCGGACGATATCGCCAGAAGCATCAGCGAGTCCGGCGATCAATAGATTGCCGAACGCGTGGCCCCCAATTTCGCCCTTCGCGAATCGGTGCTCAAAAGTTCGCGTCCACAGCGATTCGGGATCAGCGAGAGCGACGAGGCACCGGCGCAGATCACCTGGCGGTATCACACCGATGTCGGCGCGCAAACGACCAGACGAGCCGCCATCGTCGGCGGTGGCCACAATTGCCGTGATATCCGACGTATAGCGTCGCACGGCCCGCAATGTGGCTGCTAGCCCGTGGCCACCGCCGATAGCGACTGCTGCTGGCCCAGTCATTTCGTGATATCCCGGTGTTGCACTACCGGGGCGTGGCCGGCGAGACGGAGGCGACGCGCAATTTCTTCGGCAATCGCCACGCTTCGATGACGGCCGCCTGTGCACCCCAGAGCAATCGTCAAATACGCCTTGCCTTCATTGACGTAGGCGGGCACGAGCATCTCCAAGAGGGGGTCCACCCGGTTCAAGAATTCGGTCGTGACTTCGTTGCGCAACACGAAATCGCGCACCGGCTCGTCAAGCCCGGAGAATTCCCGGAGTTCGGGATCCCAATGCGGATTGGGGAGAAACCGGCAATCCAACACCAGATCGACATCCCTCGGCAGGCCGTGTTTGAACCCAAAGCTCGTCACGGCAATGCGCATGCGGCTAGCTGCTTCAGTGGTAGCGAAGAGTTCGTCGATGCGACTTTTCAGTTGGTGCACATTGAGGTCGCCCGTGTCGATGATGAGATCGGCTTGCGTCTTAACTTCGTCCAGCATTTCCCGCTCACGTTCGATGGCTGCGGTGAGACCAGCGCCATCGGTGCCCAGCGGGTGGGGCCGACGACTCGACGTATAGCGGCGCACCAACACGTCGGTGGTTGCCTCCAGATACAGCACGATGACTTTGACGCCGGTGTCGCGCAACGCCTGTATCGCTGGCAACAATTCGGCGTGATATTGCCCAGTGCCAGCCACGAGGGCGACTCGCTGAATGGCCGAACCGGGTGTGATGGCCAACTCGGCGATGCGGGGAAGCAACGCCGGCGGCATGTTGTCGATCACGAACCAGCCCAGGTCTTCAAGGTCATCGGCAGCCTGGGTACGCCCAGCGCCCGACATCCCAGTGATGACTACAAACTCGCTCATATTGGTCATGAAGATAAAGGTTTCTGACACGCCAAATGCAGCAGCCTCGGGATGGTTGCCGCCGCTTGGTATTCCTCGGCCTTGGCCAAGAATCCTGGGGGCGGCGCAGGCTCGTGCATCCGCGTGATGGTGAGGCCGGCGTCAATGAGCGCGTTGACGTACCGGCTGAGCGGTCGGTGGATAAACGGTATGAAGACACCGTGCTCCACCTCCTCGATGGAGAGGTCTTCGGTGAGGTATTCGCCGATGCGCCAATACTGTTCTGGCGGCTCCAGTATCTGGTCGTCGATCCAGCCGCTGTTGGGCGTTTGTAAGAGCGGGTGGTTGAGGAAGAACAGAAACTTACCGCCAGGTTGTAACACACGTGCTACCTCGTTGATGGCGGCATCGACGGCTTCGATATGTTCAAACACGAGACAAGCGATGACGGCGTCAAACGTCTCGTCTTTGAAAGGCAGGTGCGCGGCGCCACTGCGGGCGTAAGTGGGGCCTTGCGCCCGTTGAGCGGCGACAGTTACTTGCGCCCAGGTGGGGTCGACGCCGGTGGCTTGCGCGCCCAGTTTGAACGCCAGCCGGCTGATTTGCCCCTCGCCGCAGCCCACGTCGAGCACGTTCGTTGAGCCTTTCAGCCCCTCGGCGGCCATAGGCAAAATCTGCTCCTCGTATTCCGGGTCGGCCCCATCGGTGAATCCGTCGATCCACCAGTTGGCGTGGGTTTCCCACAACTCCTTGTCGTCGTCAAGGCTGGGCCGGTTCGTCGGTGCTTCGTTGGTCACGGCTCTAGTTTGGCTTGTGGCACTTGGCGTACACAGCTTCGGCCACCGCAGCTGGCAGCCACGCCAGTTGCTGAAGTGTTTCGATGCTCGCTTTTCGTACTGTCGTGACGCCACCCAACTCCGTAATCAGACGCTTTTTGCGGTTCGGACCGAGGCCCACAATGTCGTCCAAAATGCTTTTGGTCATGCGTTTGCCGCGCAGCTCACCATGGAACGTGTTGGCAAATCGATGGGCCTCGTCACGGATACGTTGCAACATGTACAACGCCTCTGATTGCCTTGGCAGCAGGACCGGTTCGCTTTGCCCAGGCAGGTATACCTCTTCAAATCGTTTGGCCAAACTGGCCACCGGAATTTCGCCATCCAGGCCGAGCTCTTCGAGCACCTGCACTGCCACGCTCAGCTGGCCTTTGCCGCCGTCGACGAGTAGCAGTTGCGGCGGGTAGGCGAACTTGCCCGGCTTGGCATCGTTGGCTGTATCGCGTTGCTCGACGTAAGCGGTGAGCCTTCTCGTGAGCACTTCGCTCATGGCGGCGTAGTCGTCGTTGCCCGGCACATCGCGAATTTTGAATCGGCGATACTCACTTTTGCGGGGCAGGCCGTCTTCCATCACGACCATCGAGCCGACGTAGTCGGTGCCTTGCAAATGCGCCATGTCGTAACACTCGATACGTAACGGTGCCTCGGGCAGGTTCAGTGCATCTTGCAGCTCACGCAGTGCCTGGGCCCGTGAGTTGTGGTCAGTGGCTCTACGCATCCGGTGACGCACGAATTCCTCTTTTGCGTTGCGCGTGACCGTCTCGTGCAATTCTCGTTTGCCGCCGCGTTGTGGCACCCGTATTTCAACTTTCGAGCCGCGCATTGTGGCCAGCCACTCCTCGTAGGCCTCTTGCGCCTCTGGCTCTTCTGGCACGATCACCATTTTGGGGACGCCCAACGGTGGCTCGTCGCCGTACAGATCTTCCAACACTCGGCTGACCAGGCCGCCAGTGGTGAGGTCTTCCACTTTGTCGAGAATGAAACCTTTGCGGCCCACCACCCGGCCTTTGCGGACATAAAACACTTGAATGCTGGCTTCGAGGTCATCGTCGGCCAGGCCGATGAGATCGATGTTTTCGCTGCGCTCCCCCACCATTTGTTGTTTCTCAATGGCTTTTCGCACGGTGGTCAGGCGGTCCCGAAGTCGGGCGGCCAGCTCGAATTCCATGTCGGTAGCGGCCTGGCGCATTTGAGCATCGAGTTTGTTGACGACCTCGTCGGTGTCGCCGTCGAGAAATTCGATCAGGCTTTGCACCATAGCGTCGTAGTCGTTCTTGGCCACTTCGTTGACGCACGGACCAGAGCATTTTTCAATATGAAACAAGAGGCACGGACGCCCGAGACGCTCGTGGCTTTTGAATTTCGAATCGCTACAGGTGCGAATGGGGAACGTGCGCAGCAACAAATCGAGCGTGTCCCGAATGGCGTAGGCCTGGCCGAAAGGCCCGAAGTAGCGAGTCCCTTTTCGTTTGCGGCCTCGCATCACAAGCGCCCGCGGCCAATCGTCATCCAGTGTGATGGCCAAAAACGGGTAGCTCTTGTCGTCCATCAGACGTACGTTGTACCGAGGGCGGTGCTGCTTAATGAGCGAGAATTCGAGCATGAGCGCTTCGACTTCGTTGCGTACTTCGATCCACTCAACACTCTCAGCGGTGGCCACCATCTGGGCGGTTCTGGGATGCAACAGCGCCGGATCTTGAAAATAATTCGAGAGTCGTTGGCGAAGGCTCTTGGCCTTGCCGACGTAGATCACACGGCCGTGAATATCTTTGAATTGATACGACCCGGGTGACTCCGGAATCGAACCGGTGGGGGGTCGAACAACCATGGTCAGCATTCTCGCCGAAAATCGCATAGGTTCTCGCGACTTATAGCCAAGAATGTCGTCTGGACGTTCACATAACCCACAAGGAGCCAGCTCATGGCAACACCCATCGCCGATATCGAAGGTATCGGCCCCGCATTTGAAGCGAAGTTGAAAGACGCCGGCGTTGCTTCTGTTGAGAAACTGCTTGAAGTTGGTGGCACGTCCAAGGGCCGTGATGGGCTCGCCGAGACGACCGGTATCAGTGGCAAGCTCCTCCTGACGTGGGTGAATCACGCTGACCTGTTTCGCATCACTGGCGTGGCTGGCCAATTCGCCGAGTTGCTCGAAGCCTCAGGCGTCGACACGGTGCCCGAATTGGCGCAACGCAACGCGGCCAATTTGGCTGCGAAAATGACCGAAGTCAACGCGGCCAAGAATCTCACCAAGGGCGCAGTTACCGAAGGTCAAGTTCAGAAGTGGATCGATGAAGCCAAGACCTTGACCCGGGCGGTTTCACACTAACTCTGTCGGGCTACCAACATCGGTACCCATTCATCGTCTGTGGTACCTGCTCTTCGTTTTGGGCTAGGGCCCGTCAGTCGTCGTTGACACGTCCCCCGCCACGTGGTCAACGCACAATGCAAGGCGCTCGCATCGGTTCCCGCCACTTATGCGAGCGCCTTGTTTGTTTTCGCGTTGACGACATGCCTGGGGTGCTTCTCAAGGCCACCGTTGAATGAGGTACGCCGCCGAACGTGTTACTTGACTTTTAAAAGCGGTTTGAGATAGCGCCCCGTGTGGCTCGTCTTGGATTTCGCGACAGTCTCCGGGGTGCCCTCGGCAACGATCATGCCGCCGCCGCTGCCACCTTCTGGGCCCATGTCGATGATCCAGTCAGCCGTCTTGATGACATCCAGGTTGTGCTCGATGACCAACACCGTATTGCCTTGATCGACAAGCCGACTTAGCACGATCAGGAGCCGACGCACATCTTCGAAATGCAATCCGGTGGTGGGCTCATCGAGGAGGTACACCGTGCGACCGGTGGAGCGTTTGCTGAGCTCGCTACTGAGCTTGACTCGCTGGGCCTCGCCGCCTGACAACGTAGTGGCCGGTTGACCCAGGCGCACATACCCAAGGCCCACATCGACCAGGGTCTGCATGTGACGAGCGATCGGCGGCTGGTTGGCGAAGAAACTAACGGCTTCCTCGCACGGCATATCGAGCACTTCGGCAATGTTTTTGCCTTTGAAAGTAATGTCGAGCGTGTCACGGTTGTACCTCGCTCCCTTACAAATTTCGCAGGGCACATACACGTCGGGCATGAAGTGCATTTCGATCTTGATGGTGCCGTCACCAGAGCAACCTTCGCATCGCCCACCCGCCACATTGAAACTAAATCGCCCCGGCAAATAGCCGCGAACTTTCGCTTCTTGTGTCGACGCGAAAAGCTTCCGGATGTGATCGAAGACGCCGGTGTACGTGGCAGGGTTGCTACGCGGTGTGCGTCCGATAGGTGATTGGTCGATATTGATGACCTTGTCGAGATGCTCGATGCCCTCAATGCTTGTGTGGCGCCCGGGAACGTCTTTCGACTTGTAAATTTTCTGCATCAGCGCCCGTTGCAAAATATCGGAAATGAGCGTCGATTTACCCGACCCGCTGACCCCGGTGACGGCCACAAACATGCCGAGTGGAAACGATGCATCCACGTTGCGCAGGTTGTGCTCGCGAGCGCCGATAACGGTGAGCTTGTTGCCGTTGCCGATGCGACGAATGGCGGGCACGGCGATCTTTTTTCTGCCCGACAAGTACTTGCCGGTCTCTGAATGTTCGGATTTGAGGAGCCCCGCCACGTCGCCGGCGTACACCACGTTGCCCCCGTGCTCGCCCGCCCCTGGCCCAATATCGACGACGTAATCGCACACCTTGATCGTGTCTTCATCGTGTTCGACAACGAGCACCGTGTTGCCCAAATCGCGCAGACGCAACATGGTGTCGATGAGCCGGCGATTGTCACGTTGGTGCAAACCAATGCTGGGTTCATCGAGTACATACAGCACGCCGACAAGCCCTGATCCAATCTGCGATGCCAACCGAATTCGTTGGGCTTCGCCGCCAGCAAGCGTGCCCGCTGAACGGCTCAAACTCAAGTAATCGAGCCCCACATCAAGCAGAAAACCCATGCGGGCATTGACTTCCTTCACGACTCGCTCGGCAATCATCCGGTCACGATTGTTGAGTGTGAGCGAGCCCAGAAATTTACCGGCGTCGCCAATTGACATCTCGCATATCTGATGAATGTTGAGATCGTTGATGGTGACGCCCATGCTCTCGGGCTTGAGGCGCGAACCAGAGCACGACGCGCATGGCACCTCGCGCATGTACCCCTCGATCTGGTCGCGAATGTAGTCGCTTTCGCTCTCGCGATGGCGACGTTGCAACCAGGGAATGATCCCTTCGAATTTCGCCGAAAACACACGGGTGCGGCCGTAGCGATTCTTGATTTTGACTTGGACATTGCCCGTCTGCCCGCCCAAAATCACCTTGCGATCGGCAGCTTTGAGTTGCGTCCACGGGGTATCGAGATCGAAGCCACGCTCTTCGGAAATGCCTTCGATGGTGCTCAGGAAGTATTGGCTGGTGGAGTTGGCCCACGGGGCGATAGCACCTTGAGCCAAGCCGAGCTCTGGGTTGGGGACGACGAGATCCGGATCGACTTCAAACTTTGTGCCGATGCCATCACACGTCGGACAGGCACCGTACGGAGTGTTGAACGAAAAGTTGCGCGGAGCCAACTCATCGAAACTGACGCCGCAACCAGCGCAGGCCAGGTGCTGACTAAAGGTGAGAATCTCGCCTTCTTCTTCAGATTCCTTGGGCACAATCTGAATTTCTGCCACGCCTTCCGCAAGCCGCAGTGCCGTCTCGAGTGAATCGGTAAGTCGGCGCTCGATGCCGTCACGGCGAACGAGCCGGTCAATGACCACTTGGATGGTGTGGTTTTCGTAACGGGCTAACTCGCCGGGCTCGCTGAGTTCGCGCACTTTGCCGTCGATACGTGCCCTCGCAAAGCCTTGTGCCATCAGATCTTTCAGCAGGCTGTCGTATTCGCCTTTGCGATGCCGCACCACCGGGGCAAGTACCTGAAATCGCGTACCGTCGGGCAACGTGAGCACCCGATCCACGATCTGCTGGGGCGTCTGGCGCTCGACCTTTTTGCCGCATTTCGGGCAATGCGGCACGCCGATACGGGCGAACAGCAGTCGGAGGTAGTCGTAGACCTCGGTAATTGTGCCCACCGTCGAGCGCGGGTTGCGGCTGGACGCCTTTTGGTCGATCGAAATGGCGGGGCTCAGCCCTTCGATGAAGTCCACATCGGGCTTGTCCATCTGACCCAAAAATTGGCGGGCATAGGCGCTGAGTGACTCGACGTAGCGACGTTGCCCTTCAGCGTAAATGGTGTCAAACGCCAGGCTCGACTTGCCCGAGCCGGACAGGCCGGTGAAGGCCACCAGCTTGTCGCGAGGGACTTCGATTGAGACGTTTTTGAGATTGTGCTCACGAGCACCACGGACTACGAGGAGATCAGACATATCGGTTTGGCAGCCTACAGACCTCGAGTGGGTCGAACAATTGTTCTGCGCAAATTTCTCACCCGTTGGCTGCTTTCAGTTCGCGTTTGAGGTCTTTGATCTCATCTCGGAGACGGGCCGCATACTCAAACCGGAGATCGGTGGCCGCTTCGTTCATCTCGGTTTCGAGCGTCTGAATGAGGCGCACTAATTCGCCGTGGGGCAACTTGGCGAGGTCTTGCTTGACTTTGTCGCGATCGTCGCGGCCTCGGTTTCTCTGGCCCTTGCCGGGCATTGGCGCTGTGTTGTCCGGTTTGAGCAGACTCAAAATATCGCTCACGGCTTTACGGATCGTTTTCGGCTCGATGTTGTGCTCGATGTTGTACGCCTCTTGCACTCCCCTACGACGGTTCGTTTCGCTGATTGCACGCTGCATCGACGGCGTGATTTTGTCGGCGTACAAAATCACTTTGCCATCCACGTTGCGAGCGGCGCGCCCAATGGTTTGAATGAGCGACGTTTCACTGCGCAGGAAGCCTTCTTTGTCGGCGTCCAAAATGGCGACCAGCGACACTTCGGGTAGGTCGAGACCTTCACGCAGCAGGTTGATGCCGACCAACACGTCGAATTCGCCCAGCCGCAGGTCACGCAAGATTTCTATTCGTTGAATCGTGTCAATATTGGAGTGCAGGTACCGCACGCGGAGGCCTTGCTCGAGCAAGTAGTCGGTGAGATCCTCCGCCATCTTTTTCGTAAGCGTAGTGACCAAAATTCGGTCGCCCTTCACAATGCGTTTTTCGATCTCAGCCATGAGATCATCGATCTGGCCTTTGGTAGGCTTCACGATGATTTCCGGGTCGATCAAGCCAGTTGGCCTCACGATTTGCTCCACGATTTGCTGACTCATGCGCAGTTCGTAGGCAGCAGGTGTGGCAGACAGGAACACCACCTGGTTGAGCCGCTCCATGACTTCTTCGAATTGCAACGGCCGATTATCCACGCAACTGGGCAGGCGAAACCCGTGGTTGAAGAGCTCCTCTTTGCGGCGACGATCTCCCAAAAATTGGCCGTGAAGCTGCGGCACCGCTACGTGAGATTCGTCGATGACGAGCAAAAAATCCTTCGGGAAATAGTCCAGCAAGGTGTAGGGCGGCTCCCCGGGCGTTCGCCCATCGATGTGGCGGGAATAGTTCTCAATGCCGTTGCAATACCCCACCTCCTGCATCATCTCCAGGTCGTACTGGGTGCGCATACGCAATCGCTGTGCTTCGAGCAACTTGCCTTGGCTCTCGAATTCGGCGAGTCGTTCTTGAAGTTCGGCCTCAATGCCAACAATCGCCCGGCGCATACGCTCGTCGCCCGCCACGTAGTGAGTGGCCGGAAAGACCACGAGGTTGTCGAGCTCGGCCACGATTTCGCCGGTGAGCGCGTCCATCTGGCATATGCGCTCGATCTCGTCGCCAAACATTTCGATGCGCACCGCCGTCTCGTCATACGCAGGGTGGATCTCGATGGTGTCACCGCGCACCCGAAACTTACCCCGCACCAAATTTGCGTCGTTACGTTCGTATTGCAGATCAACAAGTTGGCGCAAAATGTCTCGCTGC